>JAYVFP010000027.1:0-6104 GCA_043773025.1 Archangium sp. | reverse complement strand
GCTCCGCTCGCCCCGAGTTGCTGCACTTCTCGACGCCTCCAACTCGCCTCCCCCTCCGGCGGCCGCTCTCGGTTTGCCGGGTTGTTCCTCTTGTTCTTTGCCGGGTTGTTCCTCTTGTTTTTCTGGCGCCGTCCGCACCACCACCCGCATGCGCGCTGCCGTGCCGTCGGCCCACCTCAGGTCGATGCTGTCGCCGACGGTCTCCATTCGCTTGAGCACCCGCAGCGAGTTTCGATCGGGACCACACGTGGCGCCGTTGGGAGGTGGGAACGAAGCGGCCACCGCCCAGTCCTCGATGAGGTGCCACACGATGACCTGAGGCGAGAGGTTGTCGTGCGCACCCGGGCCCGAGTTCGGTCTCCGCGAACTCGAGGGTGATCGCCCCACCCAGCTTCACCTTCGCCCCGGGCAGCACGTCGGTGCCCACGCTTCAGTTGGAGCCAAAGTCGTCGCGGTACACGCGACATTCCATGCCATCCTCAAGTCAACTCCATCGACCTGAGCTGGTACACCCGGCCAGTGGGCACGTCGTTCGCCGAGAGATCGCGCCGCACGTACTCGCGCCAGATCTCTATCGGCGTCGCCGACGTGTTCCCTCACCCCGGATTGATGCTGGAGAAGAACCACAAATGTTGCCGAGGTGCTCCTTGACGGCACCATGGGTGTCAGACCACGTTGACCACCTCACCAACCCTTCGGAGCGCAAATGAACGGTAAACGCTCCTGTCTCATCGTCGCTCTCTCGTTTACTGCAAGCGCAGCGGAGTCTCCGAAGGCGGTTCAGACGTGGCAAGACATGAACCCGAAGGTCACACTGATCGGTTGGCGGTACATCAGGCACCAAGACCAGCCGACGGGCATCTACCTCCTCAAGACTTTGGAACTCGGTGCTGTCTACATCACTGAGTCTGCGGAGCCTTCAAGCCCGTTGGTCATCAGGGAGATGAGGCAGTACAACTTCAAGAACTACGGAGCGCTCGATCCTCCTTTTGCGAAGGAGTTGGTCACGAACAAGCTCTACTCCGTCGCGATCTACCCCCGGCTCGCGATCAAGGAAGAAAACAAGTTTCTTCCGGAACCCACGTCGGACGTCTCGGAGTTCCTGAAGTCGGAACGCCTTCGAGTCGCGACCGAGACCTACAGCGCCAACAAGGCGGTGGCTAACGTCCTCGCGAGCTTCGGGGCAAAGGAGCTCGTGATACCGGAAATGGCTCCGTTCGTCGTCGCGACCCTGACGGGCGCCCAGCTTTTGGAGCTTCGCTGGAACACTCAGATTGACTTCATCCAGCGTGCGGCGGCACACCCGCTGGCGCTGTACGCCGACGATGACGCGGCAGGAAAAACCGTCGCGACCCGGGCTGTTCAGAATGACGCCTGGTGGAATCAGGGCAGCACCGGCGCAACTCGGACGATCGCCATCATCGAAGGTCCGGGCATTCGCAACGACTTCGCCTACCCGACGACGCCCGATCGGTGGTTCAGCGATCTCCTCTCGCGGCCCGCTGAGGGCGGTTGGTCTGCGATGACCACCCCGTCTGGCTTCGACTCGTGGAAACTACCCGTGATGCCGGGAGTGCTCAGCCCGCCGGCCCACACCAACGCAGTCGCGGCGGTCGCGGCCGGGACGTTTTACGAGGGCTCAGGTGCAAAGGCGGCCCGCTTGGTCAGCGGAAATTTGCTCCGCGACCCTGCCATCGTGCAAGGTCACGAACTCGTCGATCTGGTTCTGCCGGCGGAGCTCACGCTCGGGTGGTTTCCTTCGGCGCTGAATCACAGCTACGGGCCCGATCAGACAGTCCTTGTCGATCTGCCGGAGCCCTACAACAACGCCATGGACTTCCGATCGCGCCAAACGAGGACGGTTGAGGTGCATGCTTGCGGTAACTACGGGAGCGGTTCTTCCTTTGACCCGCCGAGGAGCGCGTTCAACCGCCCAGCCGCGTGCAACGAGTACAACACCCTCAAGGTCGGTGGTTACGACGATCGCTTGTCCATCGATTGGACAAATGACGTCGTGTGGCCGAAGAGCCAATGGGTCAACCCGATGGTCCAGTTTGCTCCGGGCACGGTTCTCCGGCAGGGCGACCGGGAGCTTCCAGAGGTGCTCGCGCCTGCCGTCAATGTCAGGTCCATTGATGCAGACTGGGATCAGACGAATCGTTCATTGACGAAGTTGTTCACAGGGACCAGCTTTGCGGCCCCTAACGTAGCGGCGCTGGCGACCCTCTTCCTCGATAGATTTCCTGGATTCGCCACCACACCCGAGTTCGTCCGAGCGGCGATTTACGCGACCGCCGTTCACAACGACTTTGTCGGCGGTCGGAGGAACCCTCCCGAGTTCTCCTATTCTTCGAAGGTGGGGGACTCCTACAGTCAGGACGGGCGGGCTGGCTTCGGAGGAGTGAGTGGCAAGGCCCTGAGCCTGCTGGTCGCCCTGCCTGTCGCCGGCGCCAGGGGGCAGGGTCACTGGGAGCGGCTCGTGGTTGGAGAGTCTGACTTCGCTCTGCTGACAGGTCAGACGGAGAACAGAAGGTACTACTCACAGTGCGTGGTACTCGGCGTCCCCTGTCAGATCGAGAACGCGAGGCTCAAGCGCATTCTCCCCACCACGACTCCTGCGCTTCCTTACGAGCGGCTGCGCATGGTGCTCGCTTGGAACAGCAGGCTTGACTGCGTCCAGTGCACGCCGAACTACATCCCCAAGAACGCGCCCATCGATTTCGACATGGTCGTGGTCGACGGTCTCACCAACCGTCCCCTGCTGTGGGATGGGCTCTCGCGGACGTGGGGAACTGGAGGGCCCGTCATTTCCCTCTCCTTCGACAACTCCTACGAAGTCATCGAGCTGACCCCGGAGCAGACGGCGTCCTTGCCAGCCTCGGCCAGGGTTGAAATCCGGCTCTTCGGCCAGATGCCGGCTCAATTCTCAGAGCGCCTGGGCTACGTGTCCTTCGCCGTACCCTTTCCTTCAAACATCGCGCCCCCGCCGTCCCCGTGAGACCGAACGACCCTCGACTGGCTCTGGTCGCGGCCGCGATTCTGCTAGCGAACTTTTTGAGTTGCAGCCGGACCGAGCAACCACCCCCGGTTCGCTTTACCGCGAAGGTGGTTGAGCGCGACCTCACTTGGCCCTCTGCAGTAGATCTTTCTTCAGTCGGCGGGCCGTCAGGGCCCGTTCAGCGTGATGGTTGCTTCCCAACTGCGGCTGGCCCGTACTGCGTCGAGGGCGACGCGCTCGTCCCCCTCTCGGGCGTGCTCAATCTCGTGGACAGCGCCAGTCGCAACACAGCGGGTGATTGGCTGATTGGCAACTATCCGTTCGTGTTCTTCTCCCGGGATGGCGGGTCCCATCGGTGCGGAAGCCTGCCGGGTTTTGTCTACCGCCTCTGGCTCGGGTCGGATGAGCCCGGCGTCGTCGTCGCGACGGGCGAAGTGTCCAATTGGCTCTCACGTGATGAATGTCGAACTTGGCAGCGCCTGGGGATCGACCGCTCCCTGGGGGCTGTCGAGGCGAGCGGCGGGGTGATGACCGCGGTTTCGCTCGTCTACGCTCCCGGGGGCGTGCCCGTTCGCTTCGTTGGGTACAGATACGATCTGACGACCGGAGAGTCCGCTGCGGTCCCGCTCGAGGGGCCGAACGCGCGGGCTGCAGTTGACGACGAGGGCTTTCTGGGACTCGGGGCTGGTCTGACGCGGTACGACCGCTTCGGGGTGCAGCAGGGCGAGCGGACGTTTACCGAATTCGAGGTCCTGGCCGCGTGCCGACACGGTCCGGTGCTGGTCGCGTCCGAGGTGTACCGTCCCGAAGAATTTACCTTTGTTTGCCGGGTGAACGCGTACGGTCCAGACGGGACTCTCTGGTGGCGGCAGGAGGGAGAACCGGGGAATTGCGGGGTCTTCGAGAAGGGCGCAGCCTGCGCCGACAAGACGCGCCTCTTCGTCAACGTGGCGCAGGTGGTGCTCGAGGTGACCCGCGAAGGGCTCAAGCCACTCTCCGCCCCCGAGATCGCGTCTATGAGTGTGAGTTCTGTGGTGGATGGTGAATCAGTGCGCCTGATTATGGGGGACGGGGAGGGGACGGCGACGTTGGCTGAGTGGGCACCTCAGACAGGTTGGTCCTGGCTCGGCCTGGGGACGATCCGGACCCGAAACGAGATCGACCGCTTTTCGTTCGGGCCGATGAAGCTCAGCATGTACTTCGGGGCCCGGAAGGGATGCTCTGGGTTCAGAATTGTCGATATCGAGACCGGGCGGGAGATCACGACAGTCGCCCAACGTTGCATCGATATCGCCCCCCCGCAGATTCCCCAATTTCGACAGCTCAACATGCCGACCCCAGCGCTGCTCTTCAACAGCGTAGGCGACTGTCAGGTGCTGACGCTCGACCCCGAGCAGAAGATCACGGCGTATCCTTGTAACCCGCTGGGTACTTTCATTCATGCCAGCGTCATGGCGGATCCCGCAACGGCTGGACGATGGATCGTAACCGAGGACGCGCAATTCCCAAGGGAGTCGTTGCTTGTCGAGGACTTTGGGGCGCGCGTCGTTGGGTTGGGGCGATCGGACCGGTTCGTCTTTGGTGAGAATGGTGAGCCGCTCTCGGTCGGCAAGGCGGAGGCTGTCTATTCCGTCGGTGCCCCCGAGCGGTTGGGCTACCTGATGGTCGAGGAGGGCCCGGGAGGAAGGACGCTGATAACTCGTTTCATTCCCTTTCACGGCGAGGAGCGAGTCTGGCCCGACTCTTCATTGATGGCCGGTAGCGCCGATGGCTTCCTGCTGAGAACTCGGGGTGGCCTGAAGAAGCTGATGTTCGAGCCACAGGTTCAGTGAGAGGCAAGGGTTCAGTGAGAGGCAAGGGTTCCTCAGCGGAATCTGTGGGCGCCCAGGGACTGCGGATCACGGAGGCTTCGGGGCGAATGAGAGAGGGCAACCTGGCGGGGAAGACGGGTTCGACCTGATGCAGGAGGGTGGGCGCCCTGGTGAGCAGGCCGCTGCCCGCGTCTGCGAGCGCGACCGAGGTGAAGAGCAGGCTGAGGATCAACGCACGGCGAATCAAGCGACCGGTGGCTTAGCTCAGCGTCTCCCCGTCAGAAAGATGTCGCGCTCAAGGGTTGGCGCGCGCGTGCCGAAGCAGCCTTCATGGGCGCAGCAAAGCCCCTGGAAGAGCCGGCGCCGAACTTCGAACGCGCCCGCCGTCACCTCAAGGAGTGGGGCTGGAACCGCGCGGTGATGGCCTCGGCGTGTTGGCCGATGCAGGGCTCGTCACCGATGGACGTGGTGGCCGCAGCGCTGGCTTCCCTGTTCGACGAACGGAGCCGGGTCGACGCTGAGCTGACCAGGGCCGACCTGCAGGTCGAGGTCGATGGGAGCGGGTTCTGGTGGGGCGCTGCAGGCGAGTTGCTCAGCGGCTGACACCGGTCATCCCGAGAGGGTTGGCGGAAATAGGAATCGATCACCTGACCTCACCCTCCGGCGTAAAGGCGGGGCAGTCTTCGTGATGCAGGCGGAGCTGAACGTCTCTGAACGCGCCACACCAGGGACAACACGCCTGGTCCCCGTCGAGTGCGTCCCATTCGTCGACCTTGATCACGGTGCGCAGCCGCGAGTTGTCGTCGCGCAACGATTCGGCCGCGGCCTTCAGCTTCGTCTCGGCGCCCATCGCCCATGCCCTCCCGCCAACCGCAGCGGCGGCCGTACCACTCACGGCGAAGCCGTTTTCAACGTCAGGTCGGCGAAGCCGTACTCTTCAGTATCTGGGAGGCTTGGTAGGCGCTCTGCTCCACAGGCTTTGGCGAGCAGCTCAGCGTCTCGCCCCCAGAACGCCAGGTCCGCCTTGCCGTCGAGTGAGCCATCATGTTTCCACTCGGTCAGACAGGCCGGGTCGGCAAACATGAGCCGCGCACGTTCGACTTGGACCTCGGCGATGGGCTCTGTTGTCACGGTCCGAGCGCTCGTCACCTTGAGCTCAATGTGCTTCCACTCCTCAGCCCACCGGCCTTTGCCGTTCTTTGGCGGCGGCCTCAAGCTGATCCAGTTGCGGCGGTCAGGGAGATCCACTCAGCTTTTGCCGTGCTGACTGGACGTCGAGGCCAGCGGCGGTGTGA
>JAYVFP010000026.1:0-19540 GCA_043773025.1 Archangium sp. | reverse complement strand
CAAGCGAACAGCGGGCCGTCAGCAGCGTCCAGGACCCTCGCCGGTGCAGGACGTCGCATCCTCGGCCCGACGTAGAGGCGCGCGAATTCCCCTACGTGGCGAAGAGGTGAACGGTCTGGCCCCCTTTTTCGTCGAGGACCACCGTCGCCTTGACGGACTTGGTGGTCGTAAATCGAAAGGGCAGCCCGAGCGCTTGTGCGGCACCCTCGGAAGGGCGAAACACCCATCTTCGGCCGTGGTGCGCGCGAAGTTGCGCTGCGAAAGGGGACAAAGACTCCACGAGGCGGAACTCTGGAAGTGCGGCTGATGCGGTTGCGTCAAACGGGCTGTGAGGACCTTGGCGAGGAACGTGGCTGACCCGATCTCGTTCGGGAGCCTGCGCACGTCAGGGCGGCGCGGGGCGGAAGCTGAGCCCCTCGAGGGGCAGGAGGAAGGCACCGACGCCTCCGTGGCCGATGTGCAGGTAGATGCTGGGCGAGAGCGGCCGCACCAGCACATACTCGCAGCGGTAGCGCTCCTGGAGGCGATCGGCGACGGCCTTCGCCTTGTCGGGCACGTTGCCGTGCGCCACTCCAAGCCACACGGGCGTCTTCGGGTCGATGCGCGAGCTCAGGTACTCGTCCATCTTCTGCACGATGTCGGCCTTGCCGCTCATCTTCGCCACCGAGTTGGTGGCGCCGTCGATGATGCTGATGATGGGGAGGATGTTGAGGAAGTTGCCCACCCAGCCCTGCAGGAAGCTGGCGCGGCCACCCTTGATCAGGTTGTCGAGCGTCGCCACTGTCACCACGTTGCGGCCCCGCTCGGCGAAGGCACGCAGGAAGCTCGCAGTGTCCTTCAGCGACAGCCCGGCCTTGCGCGCCTGTGCTGCGGCGAGCGTGACCAGCCCGGCGCCGACGTCGGTGACCCTGGAGTCGGCCACCTCGATGCGCGCGGCCCTCACCTCGGGCTCGGCGCTTTGCTTGAGCTTCGCCACCGCCGCGATGGCCGCGTCGTGCGAGCCGATCAGCTTGCGCGAGGTCATCACGCAGAGGACCTCGGGGTCCCTCTTCACCAGGCGGGTGAAGTACTCGACGAAGTCCTGCTCGGTGGTGCCCTGCACCTGCGGGTGCTTGATGGCGCGCTTGACCCAGCCATCCATCTGCGCGAAGTCGATGGTGTTGCGCGTATCGTGCGAGATGCCGTCGACGACGATCCTCTGCGGCGTCAGGTCGATGTCTTTGGCGAGCGTCGTGTCTTCATCGAGGTTGCTGCCCTGATTGGTGACTATCCGCATGGCGCACAGTCTGGCCCGGAGAGAGGCAGGAACGGAAGCACTACACACCTGCTGTCGGTCGCCCCCCCACTGCTTCATGGGTGTCGAATCGCTCGGGGAGGCGTGTGGAAGGACGCGCTTCGCGTCGAGCTGGGGCCTCATGATGGGTTGCCTGATGCTGATGAACGGGGCTACGTCGCGGAGCGGTACAAAGCTGCGCTGCCGGGGGCGAGCATCGGCAAGAGCTGCGTGCGCATCAAGAAGCTCGACGACCTCGACCTGAAGGAGCTGCGCACGCTCTTGAAGGAGACGGAGGCCACGGGGAGAGCGTTGAGGAGTCGAGGGACGCTCGCTCACTTCAGAGGTGGGAAACGTGGGAAACCCGATCAGCGACCGAGCTAGCACGAGCCCGCTCCCGACACGCGCGACGCCATCTGCCAGTGCATCGGGAGACTCGCGGCGACGCTCAAGCCGGAATACGCCGCCGCGCTCTGTGCGCTCGAGGTGGAAGGCCAGAGCCTCGCAGACTTCGCCCGGCTCAGCGGCATCACCCCCAACAACGCCGCCGTCCGCGTGCACCGCGCCCGCGAGGCCCTCAAGAAGCAGGTCAAAGCGTGTTGTGGCAGTTGCGCCGATCACGGCTGTCTCGACTGCACCTGTGCTTCCAACAAACCCCTCGCAGAGGTGTAAGGCCCTGCGGGGTGCGGCGTCGTTCAGCCAGACCCTCAACGTCTTCCAGGTACCCATGCCCACTCGACCCTTTCTCCTTCTTCTCCTGACCGCCTGCGCGGGACCCTCGGCCCATCAGGCGCCTGCTCCCGGCTCTGCGCTCGATCTCTCTCAGGCCGAAACGAAACGAGCGGCCGTGGCGAGCACGCTCACCTCGAACGATCCTCTGGCCGCGCCGAACTGTGCGCTTCAGAACACCGCTGCCTGTCCCGAGCTCGCACCTGAGCCTGAGAAGAAAGAAGAGCCGCACCACCATCACGGCGAAGCAGAACCGGGTCCTGCACCGAGCCTCTCGAAGCTCGAGTCGCCGACCCCGGGAATCATCGCGGACACCAAGGTGATCGACCCGGTCTGCAAGATGAAGATCGACCCGAAGACCGCGGGTGGTGGCTCGTTGTGGTTCCAGGGCCGGCAGCACTTCTTCTGCTCGTCGAGCTGTCGTCGCACGTTCATCTCGCAGAACCCCGGAGCGAAGTGATGAAGCGTCTCGTGCTGCTCGCGCTGCTCAGCATCGGTTGTGCCACCACCTCGATGTCGAGCGACCTGTCATCGATTCAAGACTCGGTCTCTACGCGAAGCGCGTTGGGGAACCTCACCCTGCCCCGCTTCGACGTTCCCGAGTCGGTGCCCGAAGAGGTCGACAGTCTGCTCTCCCGTCCGCTGAATGCCGATGCCGCCGTTCGGGTGGCGTTGCTCAACAATCGTGAAGCGCGCGCGGCGCTCGCGCAAGTCGGTATCGCGCGTGGCCAGCTGGTGACGGCCGGGCTCGTGCCCAACCCCGAAGTCGAGTTCGAGATCCGCGACCCCGGTGGTGAACAGCCTGCGCAGATAGACCTCGGCGTCGAGCTCAACCTCTCCGCGATCTTCCTCGCGCCCGGACGATCAGGCGTGGCCGAAGCGATGCTCGACGCGGAGAAGCTGAAGGCGGCGGGCTCGCTGCTCGATCTCACCTGGACCACCCGGGTCGCGTTCTACGAAATGCAGGCGCTGCAACAGAAGTTGGAGCTGCGCCTGCGTGCCTTTGCCTCGAACCAGGCCTCCTACGAGACCGCGCTCGAGCTCTCGAAGGTCGGCAACATTCCCGCGCTCACCCTGGCCAACGAGCTGACCTCA
The DNA here is from genome assembly GCA_043773025.1 of Archangium sp. Classification (GTDB taxonomy): domain Bacteria; phylum Myxococcota; class Myxococcia; order Myxococcales; family Myxococcaceae; genus Archangium_A. Next base: position 16,443 of record JAYVFP010000026.1, on the reverse strand, counting down.
GTAGAGCTTTCCCGCGTGCAGGTGGCCGAAGCCGAGAACGCCTTGCTCGACGGCCGGGAAGCGCTCAATCGCAAGTTGGGGCTCACCGGCCCGCGCACCGCGTGGACGCTGGAAGGCCCGCTGCCGACCCCGAAGGAACTGAAAGACGGTGAGGTGACGGAAGCGAAGGCCCTCTCGGCCAACCTCGAGCTCGCCGAGTTGATCTTCCGGGCGGAGGCCGCCAGCCGCAAGGTCGGGCTCGCGAAGACGGAGTCGTGGTTGCCGCACCTCTCTGCCGGCTTTCACGGCGAACGCGACGCTGCGTTGTGGGAGCTCGGTGGTCACGTGACCGTGGGGCTGCCGGTGTTCGATCGTGCCCAGGGCAAGCAGCTGTCGGCACGCAGTGAGTACGACGCGCTTCGGGCCCGCGCAGAAGGCCAGGCGCTCCACGTTCGATCGTCGGTACGCACGGCGCTCAATCGCGCGGAGTCCGCTGGCAGGCGCGCGCGTCACTACGCCGAGCGGCTGCTCCCCGCGCGGCAGGAGGTGCTGCAGCAGACCCTGCTTCAATACAACGCCATGCAGCTGAACGTCTTTCAGCTGCTCGCCGCCCAACGCGCCGTGACGGAGACCGCCATCGCCCAGGTCGACGCGACCCTCGATGCGTGGAAGGCGCGCGCTTCGGTCGAGCTTCTCCTCGCAGGCCGATCGACGCCACTGGCGCTCGGTGCGGTGCCCGGAAGCACCTCGATGGATGTCGAGTCGACGGGAGGTCACTGATGAACCGCCGCGAACTGATGCAGTTGGGTGTGATGGCCGGTGGAGCGCTCGCCGCGAAAGACGTGCTCGCCAGGGCGGTGGCCGCGCCGTCCGTGGTGGTGGCGCCGGGTGGACAGAAGGGCGTGGTGACCCCGAATGGTTCGACGCTGCCGCTCAAGCTGATCAACGGCGTGAAGGTCGGCCACCTGGTGGCGCACGAGTTCGATCACGAGCTCGCGCCGGGGCTCACGATCAAGGCGTGGGGTTACAACAACTCGACGCCCGGCCCGACCATCGAGGTGACGCAAGGCGATCGGGTTCGGCTGTACGTCACCAACCGGCTGCCAGAAGCGACCACCGTGCACTGGCACGGCGTCATCTTGCCCAACGGAATGGACGGCGTGTCGGGGCTCACCCAGAAGCCGATCGAACCGGGCGAGACGTTCCTCTACGAGTTCACCTTCAAAGACGCGGGCACGTTCATGTACCACCCGCACTTTGACGAGATGACCCAGATGGCCCTGGGCATGAACGGGATGATCGTCGTGCACCCGAAGTCACCGCGGGGCCCGCGTGTCGATCGCGACTTCGTGTTGATGGCGCACGAGTGGCTCATTCACCCCGGAGCGGCGCGGCCCGACCCGAACGCGATGTCCGACTTCAACGTGTTGACCTTCAACTCGAAGGCGTTCCCTGCGACGGCACCGCTGGTGATGGGCGTGGGAGAACGGGTGCGCGTGCGCATCGGCAATCTCTCTCCGATGGATCACCACCCCATTCACCTGCACGGCGTGAGCGCCGAGCTGACCTGGACTGACGGTGGTGAAGTGCCCCTGTCAGCGCGTCACCCCGAGACGACCTTCCTGGTGCCCGTCGGCTCGGTGCGGGTGTTCGAGTTCGTGCCGCGCGAAGCGGGTGACTGGGCGATGCACTGCCACATGACCCATCACGTGATGAACCAGATGGGCCACGGCTTTCCGGTGATGGTGGGCGCCGACGCGCGCCGCATCGATCGCCGCGTGCAGGCGCTGGTGCCCGGGTACATGACCATGGGCCACGACGGCATGGGCGCGATGTCGGCGATGAACATGAAGATGCCCACCAACTCGATCCCCATGGTGGGCGGCAAGGGCCCGTTCGCGTCGATCGACATGGGCGGCATGTTCACGGTGCTCAAGGTGCGCGCGAAGCCGGATCAAGAAGACGGCAGCGGCTGGTACGAACACCCGAAGGGTACGGTGGCCGACGTCGCGCCCGCAGATCGGCTGCGCGCCGACGGCATCGATCCGGAACGGCAAAGCTAGCCGTCCCACTGTCCCACTGTCCTCCCTCTCCCCGAGGGGGAGAGGGTCGGGGAGAGGGCAGACGCCTCTGACGCCGCGGTGATCGACCCCCCACGCGAGCGCTCTGCGGCGACTCTCGACTTCGTTGCCACTTTGGCCCCTCATCCCGACTGGCTCGCGCACATCGAAGTGCAGACGCTCAGCGGCTTTCAGCGGCCTTCATGCACCACGGCACGAGGCGGCGTGGCCACCTGGCGGTCGAGCTCGAACACCGCCGAGGAAAGCCGGCGATGCGATCGCAACACGCTCTCGATGAACGCCCGCGTCTGCTCTCTCCATGAGGGGCCACGCTTGAGTGAGGTGACGACCCGCAGTGACTTGAGCTGGTCACGATCGAGCCGCACCAGCGCCGCCTCGAGACCCGTGAGCAGGTCGTCGTCGATCGAAACGATCAGCCGGCTGAACTTTCCCTTGGTGTCGCGCTCGAAGCGCATCGCCCAGTCGCCCAGCCACGGCAGCGGCCACGGAGGCGCCTTCGCGACGAACTCGAGCACGCGCAGCGCCGAGTCAGCCAGCTCGAGCTCGAGCACCGCGGCGCCCACGCGCTCGAACGAGCCCTGGGCCTGAAGGCAGAGCGTCGTGAGCTGCTGCCTGAGGGAACACCCGGCAAACCACCACACGGCTTCGTCGATGGGCGCGAGCAGCCGCAGCGTCTCCAGCGTCCAGTCGGGCTTCGAGAACTCCCGGCCGCCGAGATGACTGACCTCGATCAGTTGAAACGCGCGGGCACCGCCATGCCGCGCGAGTTCTTCCAGCGTGCCCCCGCGCAGCGTTCGCAGGGTGTGCACGCGCGCGAGGTGGGGATGCGAGAGAAACGCAGACAACGTCGTGGCGATCCCCGCGGCGTCGATGCACTCCACCGTCGACCACGCGTGCGGCATGGGGTTCGGCGTGCGCGTGGCGAGCCGTACCTCGCTCAGGAAACCCTTGTGAAAGACGACCAGCGGCGCGACCTGACCTTCGAGCCCGTCGAACCACGCGCGGCCCGACGCGGCGAGCAGGCGCTGCATGTGCTCGCGTTTTCCCAGCGGCAATTCCCCCGCGGCGTGCGCGAACTGGAGCGCGATGAACTCACCCCGCGCATCACCCTGCTCCGTGAGCGCATCGGCGAACACCAAGCGAGCCGAATCTTCTTTTGGCGCCGAGTGCACCGCTGCGAGCAGCCCCGCGGTCAGCCGTTGAGCAGGCGCCAGCTTGAGCTCGAGCGCTTCGAGCAACGCGTCGATCGACGAGGGGAGCTGCGGCTCGACGGGCCAGCGCCCCGCCCACCGCAGCGCGAGCGGCTGGAAGATCGAGGTGTAGCGCGCCGCGTTCCACGGCGAGGTGTGTTCGGAGGCCGGCAGATCTTTGGGGACGCGTTCCACCGCCTCCACCGAGCCCCAGCGCAACAGCAAATCGTACACGTCTTGCCAGAAGCGATGCCCCGCTGTGCTCGCATAGCGGCTGCCCGTGTCGAGCTCGAGCAGGCTGCCCACGATGCGGGGATCGGGCCCCAGCCGGGCCAGCACGCTCAACCGCCTCGCTGCCTCTTTGGGCTTCTTGCCCCAGGGCGTAGCGAGCAGATCCTGCAGCTCGACGGGGCCCGCGCGGCTGGCGAGCTCGAACCACGCCGCTTCACGTTCTTCTTGATTGGCGCCCGGCACCGACTCGACCTGCATCTGCTTTGCAAAACCACGCGCCAGCCGCGCCAGCCGCGACGACGGCACGAGCGCCCACGCACGGCACAACGCGAGGGTCGCGACGATCGGCGAGACCGCCTTCATCGCTGTTTCCAGCTCCTGCTGCAGCGCGCTCATCGACAATCCAGTGGGAGCTTCAGCTCGAGCCGCAGCGCCACGTGCGCGTCGTAGCCGTTCGCCCGATGATCGCCTGCCGTGTACACGATGCGATCTCCCCGCCTGATGACCAGCCCATGACTGGCCCAGTCGAAGCGCTCGACAGCCGCCTTCGCCTCAGGCGCGAGGTGCGGCACCGTGCGGACTTGAACCTGTCCGTGCAACTCAATGGGAAGACCGCTCACGGCGGCCCGCGTCGCATCGCAGACGCGTCAGAATCGTAAGTAGTAGTAGGTGAGCTCGAGCTCGTCGGGCCGGTTGGTGGGAGCGCAAGCTGCGAGCACGAGCAGCACGGTCAGAGGTCGCATGCGCGCAGTGTACGGCAGCCTTTGACCTCAGACCTCTGTCCCGTCGATGGAAAGTCAGGGCGGAAAGTCGTGGCCGCCCCCGTGGCTCCACAGGAGACTCGAGAACCCCATGGCCACCGCGACGCCCCTTCGGCTGACTTCGTCGCGGTGATGACCTGCTCACTGGCCGACGCCGCGTGCCCCGTGGTTCGTGGGGCAACGCGGCGTGTGGCGGTTCCGTATGAGAATCTGAAGGTGGCTGACGGTACGCCTCAGGAGACTGAGCGTTACGACGAGCGGGTCGAGCAGATCGGCGTGACCTGGTTTGGGTGTTCTCGCAGCTTTGACTTTCGCTGCGATCGCAGACGGCCGGAGCTTCGACGGCCCCTCACCCCGACCCTGCGCGTCAGAAGGCGTAGTCGGCCTTCACGGCCTGCGTGCGCGCAGACTCGATCAGCGCATCATCCATCGACTTCGAGCCGTCCTTCGCGCGCTTCTTCATCTCGTTCTGCACGTACGACTCGCGCTCGACCGCCAGCTTGCCGATCTGCTTCTGAAGCTCTGAACGCTCGGCCGCCTTCTTCGCGATGAACTCGTCGCGCTCCTTGTCACTCAGGCTTTTCAGCTCGGCAGGCAGCTCTTCGGCTTTGAGCTGCTTGCCTTCCTTCTTCGCATCGACCACGTCCCAATCAGCGTTCTGGTACATCGCCGACGCCTTCGCCGTGGCGCGCGTCGACAAGCTCGAGGCGCTCAGGCCACCAGCGTTCTTGTCTTGCGCCTCCTGGCGAGCGACCGCTTCCTTCCCCTTGCCGCCGTACGCGATGTACGTCTTGTTGAGCGACTCGTTGAGCTTGGCGATCTCGGTGTCTTGAGGCGCGTCGACCCGGGCCACCGCGCGGTTGCTGTCGATGAAGAGGAAGTTGCCGTCAGCCAGCTTGGCCGCTTCGGCCCAACTGTCGCTGATGCCCTGCTGCTGCGTGCCGGCGTGAATGGTGTTCACCACGATGCCGCGGCCGATCGCCGCCTTCACCGAGTCGCGGAAGGCGATGGGCCCTTGAGTGAACGGCTCGTTGCCCGCGATGTAGACGAGCTTGAGATCTTTCGGGTTGGGGCTCCACTCGAGCTCACCAAGCGCGTGCGAGATGGCCGCGCCGCAGTACTCGTTGCCGCCGTTGGTGGAGAGCTTGAAGAGCGCCTCCGACACCTTGTCGAGATCGGTGGTCAACGCAACGATGCGCTGCACGTGGTGCTGCGCTGCGGGAATCGAGTCGTTGCCGTACTGGTAGAGCGCGAGCTCGAGCTTCGGGCGCTTGCCGTCTTTCTTGGCGGTGGCGAAGGTGTTTACGATTCGCCAGAGCTGCTCACGGGTCTGGTTGATGAGGCCGTCCATGCTGCCTGACGTGTCGAGCAGAATGGCGATCTGAATCTTCGGCTCCGCCATGATCTTCGATTCGATCACCGGCTTCGGATCGACGGGTTTGTCGGCTTCGGCAAAGCAGGGGGCGGCCGTCAACGCCGCGATACACGCGGCGAGCAGGGACTTGCTAAACATGGTGGCTCCTGACGAGTTCCGGCGCGGGGGTTTGAAGTTGCGCTCGGTGACGACCTCAAACGGAGCAACCCGCAATCCGATCTGGAGAATCTGATCGCCTCGAGTGAATCTTCTCGTCCACTGAAATCGGCCAGCATCGACGCGGGGTTACGCATCCTCGACTCCGCTCGGCACGAACGGAATCGGCCATAGGAATGACTCTCATCACCGGTCTCCCCGAGCCCAGTCGAGGGGGCACTTGCCGCTCGAAGGCGAGGCAATCCCTCGACTCCGCTTTGGAATGAGCGGTGAGCGCTCCTTATTTCGAAAAAAACCTGCGAGCGAAGTCGAGGGCGTACTTCAACAGTCTCCGGGGGAGAGGGAGTCAGGCGACTTGAGCGTCGTTGTTCGCTGCCGCCGCGCGCCTCAGGTTCACCGAGACCAGCTTGCTGACGCCGGGCTCTTCCATGGTGACGCCGTACAGCGTGTCGGCGACCTCCATCGTGTTCTTGTTGTGCGTGATCAGAATGAACTGCGAGCCCTTGCTCATCTCGCGCACCATCTCGTTGTAGCGGCTGACGTTGGCCTCATCGAGCGGCGCATCGACTTCGTCGAGCAGGCAGAACGGCGTCGGCTTGATGAGGAAGATGGCGAAGATCAACGCCACGGCGGTCAGCGCCTTCTCACCACCCGAGAACAGGTTGACGCTCTGCAGCTTCTTGCCCGGGGGCTGCGCGAGGATCTCCACGCCCGGCTCTTCGCCCGGAGCCGCGGGGATCATCATCAACGAGGCGCGCCCGCCGCCGAACAACCGCGGGAAGACCGCCTGGAACTTCTCGTTGACCACGTCGAACGTCTCCTTGAAGCGCTGACGGCTGGTCTCATCGATCTTCTCGATCGCGTCCCTCAGCTGGCGCAGCGAGTCTTCGAGGTCGGCCTTCTGCGTCGAGAGGAACGCGAACCTGTCTTTGATCTCCTGGTGTTCTTCGATCGCGCTGACGTTCACTTCACCCATGCGCTCGAGCTGACCGCGCAGATCCTTGAGCTTCTCCTGCGCCTCGGCGCCGAGCTGCGAAACGAGGTGGTACTGGTGCAGCACCTCGACGAGATTGATCTGGAACCGCTCGGCGACGGTGCCGACGAGGTGCTCCAACTCGAGCGTCAGCTCCTTGCCCTTGAGCGAGAGCCCCGAGAGCGTCTGGGTCAACCCGTCGATCTTCTCGCGCAGCTCGCGGAGCACCTGCTCGTCTTCGATGACCTTCGAAGACTTCTCCGTGTGCGACGTGCGGCGCCCGTCGAGGTCGAGCTTCGCCACCCGGTGCTGCTCCTGTCGCTCGCCGCGTTCGGTGGCGGTCTCAGCCATGCGTGCCTCGAGCTGCACCAAATGCGCCTTGCCCTCTTCACAGCTCGAGGAGAGCCGCTCGGTGCGCTCGGTGAGCTCCTCGACCTGGGTGGTCAACGAGTCGACGCGCAGGCGGGCCGCTTCACCACGCTCGGTGACCGACGCGCACTTCACCTTGAGCTCGGTGACCTCGGTGGAGAGCGAAGCCAGCTTCGCCTCGAGCGACGCCTTCTCGCTCGTCATCAGGCGCACGCGATCGTCACGCAGCTCGCGATCGGTCTGGCCGTGCATCACCTCGCCACGCGAAGACTCGAGCTCGAACTCGAGGCTGCTCTTCTGCGACTCGAGCTGCTCCACTTCAGTGCGTACGCCTGCGATGCGATCGCGCAGCTTCACCAGGCCCGAACCCGTGGAGTGCAGATCTTTCTCGTGGCCGGCCAGCTGCACCTCTTCCACGTGGCTGTTCTTCTCGAGGCCCTTGAGCACGCCTTCCGACTGGCCCATCTGCTTTTGCAGGGCGTAGTGCCGGGTGATCAACTCGTTGTAGCGTTCCTCAAGCCGCGCCACGTCGCCCGTCAGATCGCCGATCTCGCGCTTCTTCTGCAGCACGCCGACCGCCGGGCCTTCCATCACGCCGCCGGTGACCACGCCGCCGGGGCGCACCACGTCGCCGTCGGGGGTGACGAAGGTGTACGCGGGGTGGCTCGAAGCACAGCTGCGGGCGGTCTCGATATCGACCACCAGCGCCACGCCCGAGAGCAGCTGCGCGACCAGCGGTCGCAGCGTCTCGTCAGAGACCTGCACCAGCGAAAACGCCATGCCCAACACACCGGGAAGCTCGAGCGCAGGCAGCGCCTCGGTGGCATCCATCGGCACGGCAAGGAAGCTCGAACGGCCTTCCTGGCCCGCCTTCAAGTACTGCAGCAGCTCGAACGCGCGCTCGGGCGTCTCGACCACCACGTGCTGCAGCCGCTCACCGAGCGCCGCTTCGACGGCCAGCTCGTATTCAGACGAGGCAGAGACCACGTCGGAGACGAGGCCAAAGACGCCCGCCTGCCGGGGATCGGTGCCGGCCTTGTTCATCACGGCGCGCACGCCCCGATCGAAGCCGTCGTAGTTCTTGGCGATCTCTTCCAACGAGGTGAGGCGGCTGCGTTTGTCAGCCAGCTCCTCGCGCACGCCCACCACCATCACTTCGTTCTCAGAGAACGCTTCGCGAATCGAGGTCAACGTCGCCTCTTCTTCACCGCGGCGCTGGGTCAGCTCGATCGACATCTGGCGGGTCTGCTCGACGCGCTCCAACACTTCGCGGCGGGCGGCGTCGAGCTGGGCCTCTTCGGCGCGCAGGCCTTCGACTTCAGCGGTGAGGCGCGCCTGACGCTCGGCGAGCTCCGTGCGGCGCTGCTCGAGGCCCTGCAGCTTCGACTCGTGATTCGCCACGCGGGTGGCGATCTCCAAAAGGCTGCGTTTGTCCTGCTCGAGGCGGGTGACGACGTCGGCCAGCAGCTCGGTGGCGCGGCGCAGCTCCTCTTCCTTCACGGTGAGGCTGACTTCGTCTTCTTGACTGGCCACCCCCATGCGCTCCAACTCGGCGAGGCCGTCTTTCTTATCTGCCACGGCCTGCGCCTGCTTCTCGCGCACGAGGGCAAGCTCGGCCTCGGCCTGCGTGACGCGCGCGGTGGTGGCCAAGAGATCTTCCTGCCAGTGCGCGATGCTCTGGGCGTCGAGCTGCACCTGGCTCTCGATGGCGAACACGTCAGCGCTGAGCTGCTCCAGCACGGCGGTCTCGCCTTCGAGCGACTGGCGGCGCAGCGAGATGTCTTCTTCCAGCGACTTCAAGCGCTCGTGGGTGGCGCGTTCGTCGGTGGTGAGCTCGTTGAGCTGCCCCTCGAGCACCTTGCGCGAGGCCTGCAACTCGAGCCAGCGGTGCGAGCTGTGGTGCAGCTCGATCTCGCGCATCTCACCCTTGAGGCGCTTGTACTTCTCGGCCTTCTTGGCCTGGCGCTCGAGCGAGTCGAGGCGCTTTTCCAGCTCGGAGACCACGTCGTTGACGCGCAGCAGGTTCTGCTGCGTGTATTCCATCTTCCGCTCGGCGGCGCGGCGGCGGGCCTTGTACTTGGTGACCCCTGCGGCCTCTTCGATGATCGAGCGGCGATCTTCGGGGCGCGACGAGACGATCTGCCCGACGCGGCCCTGCTCGATGATCGAGTACGCGCGCGTACCGACGCCGGTGCCCAGGAAGAGCTCGGTGATGTCGAGCAGGCGCGTGGTGGTCTTGTTGATCTGGTACTCAGACTCGCCCGAGCGGAACAACCGGCGCGTCACCGAGACCTCCGGCAGACCCGCGAGCGTCTCAGGCAGGGTGTCTTCCGGACCCACCTTGAAGGTCAAGGTGACCTCGGCCATCGACAGCGGCGCGTGCGTCTCAGAGCCGTTGAAGATGACGTCTTCCATGCCGCGGCCGCGCAGGTTCTTGGCGGACTGCTCGCCCATCACCCACCGGATTGCGTCGACGACGTTGGATTTGCCGCAGCCGTTGGGTCCCACCACGCCGGTGACCCCGTCGTCGAAGGCGATGACCACGCGATCCATGAAGGACTTGAATCCGGTGATGTCGAGCCGCTTGATCCGCATGGGTTTTTCGCGCCCCTCTGTGGGTGACCAAAATCGCGCCGGAGCCGGGAAATCGGCCTCGGAGCGCGGTCCGCGTACCATGTGGGCATGGTCACGAGCAAGCGTGACACTACCTCATGTGACCATATGTTTTGAGCCCAAGGGGCCTACACCGGCAGACATGAAAAAGCCGCTCAGCAACCAGTGCGAGCGGCCCAAAACGTCACTCTGCAGAAAATGTCACGCAGCCGATCGGGAGAGCTCCAGCACCGTGGCCAGGCGACCATCCACGATCCGCACGGAAGGCCGCGAAACGAGCCGGGTGACAGGCAAAAGGGCGACCTGAGGATGACTTCGATCCGCCAGCACCACGACTTGGTTGTCCGGTTGGTTGCTCATCGAGTCTCCTGTCACTTCACTAAGCAAACGGAGGGCCAGCCTTGCTCCACCTGTCACCAGTGACTTACGAACCCACGAGGGGTCGTTTGGTTACGGCGCTGGTGCACGCGCGCCCCACTCACCCGCGGACACGCGCACACCTATCGTCCTGATTCCGTACGTTCGGCTGCCCTGACTCAGGGCACCTCGAGGGCGATCAGGCTCTTGCCTCCCGAGCCCGGCAACGCCACCCGGAACAGCGCCACCGCGCCCGGCGAAAGGCCCTTGAGGGCGGCCATCAGCTCATCGCGGCTCTTCACCGGCTTGCGGTTGAGCTCGACCACCGCCATGCCGCGGTGCAGGCCCGCTTCGTCGGCGGCTGAACCGGGCGAGACCTCGATCACCAACGCGCCCTGCTTCGGCAAGCCCGTGGCTTCAGCCATGCGCGGATCGATGTCCTGAAAAGCGAGCCCGATGCGGTGCGAATCGCCAGGGGCCGACTCTGGCTTCTTGAGCTCGCCCAGGTTCTCCAGATCGGGCCGCACGCCCAGCTTCACCTTCACCTCTGCGGCTTTGCCCGCGCGCACCACCGAGAGCGCGACGGTCGCGTCAGGGCGTTTGAGCCCGATGATGCGGGTCAGGGTGGTCGACGAGTTGACCTTTTCGCCGTCGATCGCGAGCACCACGTCTTCTTCCTTGAGGCCGGCCTTCTGGGCGGGGCTGCCTTCGTTGACTGCGGTGATCAACGCCCCGTTCAGGGCCGGGAGCAGCAGCGCCTTCGAGAGCGCGGGTGAGACGTCTTGAATGCCCACGCCCAGCCAGCCGCGGGTGACGGTGCCGGTCTTCTCGAGCTGCGGGAGCACGGCCTTGAGCAGCGTCGACGGCACCGCGAAGCCGATGCCCGTGCCCGCGCCGTTCTGACCTCCGATGATCGCGGTGTTCATGCCGATCACCTCGCCGCGCAGGTTGAACAGCGGGCCACCCGAGTTGCCCGGGTTGATCGCAGCGTCTGTCTGCAGGAACTGATCGTAGCGGCTCGCGCCGATCTGCCGATCGAGCGCCGAGATGATGCCCGCCGACACGCTCTGCGCGAGGCCAAACGGGTTGCCGATGGCCACCACCCAGTCGCCCACCTTCATCGAGTTGGAGTCACCCAGCTTCACCGAAGGCAGCGGGTCGAACTTGCCCTTGAGCTTGACCAGCGCCACGTCGGTGAGCGGATCGCGCCCCAGCACTTCGGCGTCAAATGACCGGCCGTCGTCGAGGCGCACCTTCAAGGTGACCGCGCCATCCACCACGTGGTTGTTGGTGAGCACCAGGCCGCGGGGGTCGATGAGGAAACCAGAGCCCGTACCCGGGCTGAGCGGCGCGTCTTCTTTGCCCGGCCCGCGCCGGCCCTTGAAGTAACGCTCCATCAGCTCTTGCTGCTCGGCGGTCGCGCGTTTGGCGACGTCGATGTTCACCACCGAGCCCTTCACCGATTCAATCAGCGGCGCCAATGAAGGCACGGCCACCACCTGGGGACTGGGGAGTTGGGCGAAGACAGGGAGAGGGATGCTGAGGAGTGCGGCAAGCAGAAGGGTTCGCATACGTGGCCTCGTTGGTAACGCAGGACCCTGAACGATCAACCCCGGGCGGAGATTTCCACGGTGATTGTGGCTAGTGTCCTTTTGCCGTTGGTAAGGCCGAAGGAGCACTGAGGACATCATGGTTCGTTTCTCCCGGTTGTCGCCCCTGCTGGCCCTCGCGCTGGCCGCCTGCCCTCCGCCCATCGACGGCCCCGACGGAGGCAATGACAACGAGATCGGGGTCGGTCCCGCCGGCGGTCTGTTCATTCGCAACGGGTACGGCATCGAGGTGCCCGCGGGCGCCTTTACCGAAGAGCAGCGCATCTTCGTGACCATCGTCGAGACCGGCATCCCCGAGGTGCCGATGCGCAAACGCATCAGCTCGGGCTACCGGCTCTCGCCGCTGAGCCTGGTGCCCAAGAGCCCGCTGACCTTGTACCTGCCGTGGTTCCCCGATCGGGTGCCCGCGGGCGTCGACCCCGGCACCTACGACATGCGGCGGCAGAATGGTGCCGAGGCCTACGCCTCGTTGCCCGGCGCGAAGACCAACATGATGCCGTTCGCCGCGGTCGAGGCGAAGACCGACAAGCTCGGCGTCTTCTGGGTGACCAGCCCTGCGCAGCCGAACATCGCGCGCCTGGAGCTCGAGCCCGAAGAGGTGACGCTGAGCGTGGGCGAGTCGCTGCAGTTCACCGCGCGGGTGGTCTCTCCGACGGGTCAGACCATCGAGGCGCCGGTGACCTGGCGCGTGGTGCCCATGCGCGTGGCGCTGGTCGACGCGAGCGGGCTGGTCACGGGCCTGGACCCCGGCATCGCCACCCTCACCGCGAGCTCCGGCATGCAGTCGGCCACCGCGAAGGTCTTGGTGCGCGGCAGCACCGTGGGGCCCCGCACCTACGTGCATGAGAACCCTTTCCCCACCGGGAACGATCTGCAGGGTGGCGCGCTCGCGCCCGCGGGCCTGGGCACCGTCTATGCGGGCAGCAATGGCACCGTGCTGGTGGAAGACGCCATCGGCGCGTGGACGAGGGTGTTCTCGGTGCCCTCGCTCACCTTGAAGGCCGTGGGCGGCACCTCGTTGACCGACGCGGTCGCCATCGGGACCAGCGACCGCGGCTCGGGGGTGCTGGTCGAGTTCAAGGGCGCCACCCTGCAGCCGGTGCTGCGCGAATTTCAGCCGACGCAGATAAGCGATCTGACGCAGCTCTGGTTCGACGGCACGCACGGCATGGGTGTGGGCGTGGGCAACGAGGTGGTGATCCGCCGCAACGGAAGGTGGACCACCGAGTACCACCCGTCGTTCGAGGCCCTCATCTCGGTGTTGGGCGACGGCGCGGGGGGCTACACGGTGGTGGGCGATCTGGGGTCAATCTATCAGTGGGATCCCGTGCGCAAGGTGTGGGACTCGCTCTACGACACCCGCCTCGCGGTGAAGCTCGACGCGGCGCAGTTGGTGACCTTCGCGGGTGAAGCCTGGGCGGTGGGTGGCAACCGGCTGTGGCACTTCACGGGCGCTGGCTGGGTGGCGCAGAGCCTGCCCGCGACGCCTGCCCTGGCTTCGACGACCACCGTGGGGGTCTTCGACTCGCGCGTGGTGGTGGGCGGCGAGGCCCGCATCATTTCGAACCAGATGTTGCCGGTGGCGAAGGGCGTGATCCTGGTGCGCTCCGAAAGCCCGGCCACCGATGGCGGCCTGAACGAAGTGACGTGGACCTCGTTCCCCATGCGTGGCCAGCAGGTTCCGCGCAGCGTGTTCGGGGGTGGGCCTGCTTCGCCTCAGGGGCGTGTGGTGGGCGACCTGGGCGCCGTCTGGGTGTGGAACAGCTCAACGGCCGATTTCACCGAGCGGTCCAGGGGGTTTCAGGGCGACGTGGCGGATCTCGCGGTGATCGACACCGACGTGTTCGCGGCCGTCAACGAGTGCGCCGACGTGCGGTGCCTCACGCGGCGCGGCAGGGTGATGCACCAGGGTCCCTCGGGCTACGAGCCGCTGGGCACCATGCCGACGGGACAGCGCCTGTATGCGCTGGTCGCGCGCGGGCCGAACGACGTGATCGCCAGCGGCCAGAACTCCGTCTTCCGGTGGGATGGCACCGGCTGGGGCACCGTGACGGTACCCATGCCGATGCCCGGTGAAAATGCAGGCCCGATGAACGATCTGGCGTGGTGTGGCAGCTCGCTGTGGGGCGCCAGCGAGGACGGCAACATCTACCAGGGCAACGCGGCCTCGCTCACCACCATGGGCTCGTTCGGTGTTCCGCTCACCGCACTTCACTGCCCCACGCCCAGTGAGGTGTGGGTGGCGGGCGACGAGCTGCTCGCTTCGAAGCGAACACAAGGCACCTGGTCACCGGTGACTTCCGCTGCGGTGCGTCAGGGGCCGTGGCGGGCCGTCTGGAGCCCCGGGGCGGGTGAAGCGTTCGCGTATGGCGATGCGGTGTTCGGCGTGTACTTCGACACGAAGGACCTGCTGGCCCAGGAGTCGACCGGCGGCGTGCGCATCGACGTGGCCGAGGCGATGTGGGGAAACAAAATCGACAACCTTTACATGACCGGCCTCAGCACGACGGGCGCGGGGTTCATGCTGCGTTTTGATGGGATCAACTGGTCGCTCGTCGATCCCGGCGCGTCACGCCGGGGCACGGCGCTGGGTGGGCGGTCGACCAATGAGATCTGGTTGGGCACTGAAGGCGGCGGCGTGCTCAAAGCCGTACCGCCCAACTGACGGTGACGAGGTCCCCTCTCCCTTCGGGAGACTGGTGAAAGAGTGCCTCGACTCCGGTCAGCCCGAGAGGGTTGGCAAAAATAGGAATCGGGTTCCACCACCGGTCTCCCCGAGCCAAGTCGAGGGGGCACTTGCAGTGCGAAGGAAAGGCAATCCCTCGACTCCGATGAGCGGTGTCCGTTCGCTATTTCCAAACAAACCTGCGAGCGAAGTCGAGGGCGTACTTCAACAGTCTCTTTGGGGAAGGGAGCGCTCAGTCGACCTGGGCGATCTTGTTTCGCTCTTCCAGGAAACCGCCCACCGCCTCAGCGATCGAGTCGGCCACGCTCTGCTGGTACTCATCGCTGGCGAGCCGCTCTTCCTCTTCAGGGTGCGAGAGGAACGAGGTCTCCACCAGGATCGCCGGCATCTTCGCGCCGAGCAGCACGAAGAACAGCGCCTCCTTGGTGCCGAGATCCTTCACGCCCTTGTACTCACCCGACAGATTGCGAACCAACGAGCGTTGCACCCGCTCCGCCAGGTGGGCCGACTCGCCGGTGTTCGCCTTGGTGGCCAGGTCAGCGAGGATGTACTGCAGATCACCCACGCCCCGCTCAGTGGTCGAGTTCTCGCGCGCCGCCAGGCGAATCGAGTACCGGTTCGACGAGGTGTTGAGCGTGTACGTCTCGATGCCCCGCATGGCCCTGCTGGGCGCCGCGTTGCAGTGCACCGAGATGAAGAGGTCGCCCTTCTGGCGGTTGGCGAAGCGGGAGCGATCTTCGAGCTTCACGTAGGTGTCGTCGTCGCGGGTGAGCAGCACCTCGAGGCCGGCCTCCTCGAGGCGGGCGGCGAGCTTCTTGGCGATGGCCAACGAGACGTCTTTTTCCAGGGTGCCCTTCGCGCCGATCGCGCCCGTGTCGTGACCGCCGTGACCTGCATCGATGATCACCCGACGCACCTTGAGGCCCAACTGCTGCGCCAGCGAGAGCTCGGCGGCCTTCTCGTCTTTCGCGAGCTTTTTGAAGCGGCTGCGCGTCTCGGTGTCGTCGTTGCCGGGCAGGCGGGCGCCCACGCGCACGTCGCGCAGCTTCTCGGCGAGCGTGGCCACCACCGGCTCTGACGCCTCGATGACCGCGGTCTCTTTTTCCTGCTCGGTCTCTTCGGCCTCGTCGGGGCGCATCGCCTTGGCGCTTCGGGCCTGCACCACCGCGGGCGGGTCGGCGAGGTGTGCCACCTGGAGCGGCTTGATCGCCCGGCGAATCGCCTCGGCCACGTCGGTGGCGGGCGTCTCGGAACGCGCAGGCGCTTCGGGCGCCGTGCGCACCGGCGTGGCCACCCGGCCCGGAGCGGGCGGCGGCTTGACGGCGATCACCGGCTTCTTCACCAATTCTACAGGCAGCGCGGCGAGCATCGCCTTGATGTCTTTCTTCTTGTCGCCGGCGTGTTTGAGCGCGCTCTCGAGCACGCGGCGCGCGCCGGCGGGATCACCTTCACGATCGGCCAGCAGCCTCGCGAGGGAGAACGCCGCGTCGTCGGCCAGCTTGTGCGTGGGCCAGCCGTCGATGAGCTTGCGGTAGCTGCGGCGCGCCGACTCGCGGTCTTCGTCGAGCGCGGAGAAACGCGAGAGCTCGTTGTTGAGCTCGCCTGCGTTGAAGAGCGCGTCGGGCGCGCGCTCGCTTTTGGGGAACCGGGTCGCGACCGACTCGAACTTCCTGGCCACCTTTTGCCAGTGGTGCCGGAGCGCGCGGCGCTTCTGGTCTGCCTTGAGCCTGGCGTAGTCGGCCTTCGCCTCTTGATACGTCTCGTCGGCGCTCGCGCCGAGCGTGACGCTGGAGGAGAGAATCAGGAGTGCGAAAACGGCTCGGATCATGGGCACACGGGACAACCAGTCGCTACAGAGGTGTGGAATGTGAACACGCCGACCACATCGCGGCAAAAAAACGACTGATCAGCGCGCCTCCCGAGCAGGGCCCGGCTTCACCCCGCAAAACAACCCACCGGTCAGCCCGACAGGGTTTTTTCGAAATAAGGAGCGCCCACCGTTCATCCCGAGCGGAGTCGAGGGATTACCTCGCCTTCGGGCGGTAAGTGCCCCCTCGACTGC
>JAYVFP010000025.1:0-19699 GCA_043773025.1 Archangium sp. | reverse complement strand
CCGACGTAGCCCTCGCCGCCCACCGAGTTGAGGCCGGGCGGCCTGCTAAGGCTGCTGTTGTTGTGGACCGCGACTGCGAGCTCGCCGACGAAGTAGTCGTTGTCTTCCTCGACTTCGAAGTTGAAGACCTGTTCGTCGCGGTCGACGTCGCCAGACGAGACGAGTACGGCCGTACCTGTCCCCGTGATCAGGCAGTCCCCGGGTCGCAGCAACGATGCTTCGACCCACCGTGTGTCGCACAGAAGAAACGGGTGCTCGGCGGTTGCTCTGAGCGAGCTCGTGGCACCGCTTGCTGTCGCGATCTGGAGGACAAGAGTTGCGGACAAGAGCGCGCTGGTGGTGAGTACCTGGCGCCGAGTGACCGTCCCGCTCTGGACGTCGAGTGCGAGGACCTGATCGCCCACGCGGATCGACTCGATCGGTTGGGGACCGGAAGGTGTGAGCACCGGAGTGCCCGCGGCGAAGCAGCCGCCGCCGCGAATCACTGAACTCCCCTCGGACAAACCACCCTCTACCGCTGCGCCTGCCGCCTTTCGCGCCAACGCCGCGGTTCCAACCTCGACGACGGCGGCGACGTTTGCGCCCGTCTCCAGCAATTTCCCGGTGCCTTCGACCGCGTTCTCGATCCGCTGTTCGGTCGACAGCTTGCTGCTCAGGATGTCTTCGCCCGTGCCGGCGCGAACGAGCGAGTTGATGCCCGTGTCCTCGCCCACCTCGAGCACCACCTGCTCCGTCCAGGTGCCCGTGTTGATCAGGTTCCACAGGCGTGCCCCAACGCTGACTGAGGCCGTCTGGAGGTTCCAGTTCTCCTGCCCGTCCTGGGCTCTCTTTCCCTGGCGGTTGTGGATCGCGAGTGCAGCCATGGCCGGATCAACCGGCTTCACGCTGATCGGCTCCGGGCCCCCGTCCGGACTGTTGCACTTGACGTCGTCAGGATGCGTCTTGCAGTAGTCGTAGACAGGAACCTGCCTATTCCTCTCCTCTGGGCTTCCGCGGATGTGGGCTTGTTGTGCTTGGTTCGCCGCTTTCGGCACGTGGCCCGAGGGGTCGACCAGGCCGATCGGAGAGTTGTACGCGTAGGCGTAGCGATCGTGCGCCTGCGTGTTCTCGATGTCCGGAATGACCGAATCTGCCGAGATGAACCGGCCGATCTCGGGGTGATAGTAACGGGCCCCGAGAAGCACGAGCCCGGTCTCCTCGTCGTAGTGGTCGGCGCGGTAGCCCAGCGTCGGCCGCTGGCCCGTCGATTGGTACTCGCGGCCGAACGGCTCGTAGTCGAACCGTCGCGCGATGGCGCCGCTCGCGTCGGAGATGGCTCGGGTCGAAGAGACGAGGTCGCGATGGAGCCACTCGACGCGGCTGCCGTTGCGCTCGGCGATCACGCGATCGCCGATCTTGTAGAAGTATCTGAGGTTGCCGTTCTCCTGCTCGATGAGACCGCCGAAGTAGAAGACCGGCTTGTGACTGAGAACCTTGAACACCCGCGAGCCATCAGGCGCGTAGCCCCACGCGACGTTTCCGGAGTTCGTCGTGCCGCGGACCAGTCGACTGTTTTCGTCCCACTCCAGCCGGTTCGAGTCGATTCTCTTCGCGTTGCCCGAAGGGTCGTAGGCCAGTTTGATCTGCCCTGCCGTGGTCACACCATGCGAGGTGGGGGAGCCGTAGTAATAGGACCCCGCAGCGGAGTTGAAGGTCATCCGACCCGCGTTGTCGTAAGCAAAGTGCTGCCGCAGGTCCCCGGTGACATCGACCAGCCGGTCGAGGGTGTCGTAGGCGAAGTCGAGCTGATGGAACGCAGGGTCAGACCAGGTGTGGTGCTCCGGTCGGCCAGCGACGTCGTACTGGTAGCCCAACGCCAACCCGTCGCCGTAGGCGGGGATCACCTCGAGGCCGGTCATCCACTTGCGTTGTGGGTCGTAATAGCTCTTCTCGACCACCCCGTTGCCGAACACGGCCGCGTCGATGCGGTCTTCGGGATCGTACGTGGCCTTCTCCAGGTACACGCCCAACTGCGACCACATCCGATCCACGCGGCCCAGCGAGTCGTAGTCGTACTCCAAGACCTCCGAGTTGCCTGAGATGACACCGTTGCTGTCGGGATAGGTCAGTGCGCTGGGTCGACCGACCAGGTCAAAGGCCATCTGCCACTCGGCGAAGGCCATGGTTCCCAACGCAGAAGTCGCGCGCTGCTGAGTCGCGGGGCGACCTCGGTTGTCGTACGTGAAGGCCGACTCTCCCGCTTCGTCTTGCCGGCGAGCCACGCGACCAACGCTGAAACCGGCCGGTCCGCCCAGCACCGGGTCCTCGTCCCACCAGTTCCGCTCGAGAACGACCGTCACGCCGTTCCGATCAGTCGTTCGGCGCTCGAGTCGGCCGAGCCTGTCGTACGTGTAGTCGACCTTCATCCCACGGGCGTCGTTCGACGACTGGAGTTGGCCGTCGGCGTAGTACCTGAAGTCCATGCAGCCGCGGTCCGGGTCGCAGTTCTGCAGCCTCCAGCCCAGAGAATTGAACTTCGCGCTGGTGATGCCTCCGAGCGGATCAGTGGCCTGGGTCAGGCGATCAGCGTCGTCGTACTCGAAGGTGGCCTCCACTGGCACCCAGCCCTGGTTCGGCGCGTCGTGCCAATCGCGCGACATCAGCAGGTTTCCTCGCGCGTCGCGGAAGAGCTCGCGCAGGTTTCCGTTCTCATCTTCAGCGGCGATGTGCCCGGGGGCGTAGCCGATGTGGCGTTCGCTGCCGTCGGGGTTGGTCACTCGCGCGGGCCGGCCCAGGTACTCATAGAACGTCTCGGTGGTGGTGCCGCTGCCCCCGATGGCGTGCCAGGTCTCCGCCGAGCGGACCAGCGTGGTGGTGCCCCAGTGCTTGACGAAGCGCTCGTACGTGCCCTGCCTCACCTGCCGCCACGGGCGCATCATGCCGTCGAAGTGCGTCACGACCCCCATCGAGTTCTTGGGGTCCGGTTCTTCGCCGGGTTTGGTGCACACGCCCTCGAACGAGAACTGCCTCTTGGGATCGCCGAGATTCCCCCACGTGTGCATCAGGCACGCGCCGTCGTTGAAGGTGGTGCGCGTGAGCCGGCCGAAGACGTCGTACGAGTACGACGTCACCTCGCCATTGGCGTCCTCGTTTCGGTCGAGCTTGCCAAAGCGCATGTTCCAGCGCTGGGTGTTGCAAAAGACGGCGTTGCACACGCTCTCGGGGAATAGCCCCTGAGCCGAGTCGTACGTGGTCTCCTGCCAGACGCCGTTGGGTCCCTCAGTCCTGCGGGGGGCGCCGTTGGGCCAGTACGTCACTTTGGTGGCGATCCATTGGCTTGCCTCGTTGTCCCACTCCTCCTTCATCGTTGCGTTGCCGACCGCGGGCTTGTCGCCGAAGCGCTGGAGGTCGTAGCTGAAGCGCTCCTGGCCGACGAGCTGGTTCCCCGGGCCATAGCGCGTGGTCAGCGCCGGGAAGGCAATGAGGTACTTCGTCGGGTTCTCTACGAACTCGATCTCCGTGCGCCGGTTGTCGCTGGTGTCCTCGTCGATCCCGTCCTTGTTGGTGTCGACGTACTTCCCGTCGTCGTGGATGACGGTCACGCTGCCCCAGGAGTTCCGCTCGAAACGCTTGCGGGTCAGGAGCGGCGTGCTGCTGTACTCGAAGCGACCGGTCAGCTCCGAAGCGAGGATGCACACGTTGTTGTGGTTGGCGGTGCTCTTCTCGTAGCTCCGCACCATCTCGGTCAGCTTGCCGCCGCCGCCCTGCAACTCCAGCAACTCGCGCGTGCGTCTTCCGGAGCAGATCGGATCAGCCTCGTTCTCAATCGTGAGTCGAACGCCAGCCGCCACATGCTGCGACGACTCTGCCGCGGCCGTCTGGTAGCTCAGGCTGCGGCGCATCGCGTGGTCGTAGCGAAAGTTGTCGTAGGCATACGCCAGGTATGAGGAGTCGCCGGTCGGCTCAATCTTCCGACGGATCGAGGCGAGGTTGGTCTCGGCCATGCCGGTGAGCAGGCCGTTGTGATGGCCCTTGGACGAGACGTACGTCAACTCCGTCTCGAGCCCGTAGCCCGTCACTTCTCTCACGATCGCAGGAGGCGCCATGTCCGCGCCGAACACGCTCACGCCAATGGTTCCGTCAGGCGCATTCCCGGGAAGGTGCCACGCATACGGCCGAACGAGGTCCAGTCGGCCGTCAGGGCGCTCACCCTTGCTCCCCACGACGTCGGCAAGTGTCCAGGCCGCGGTATCGTCGTCGGCAGTCGGGCCCAGGGCGGCCATGGAGAAACGCTCCCAGCGCGCCGCGTTCGCCCCGGTGCGATGGAGGACATGCACGTAGGTGGAAATGGTGTTCGAGCCCTGGCCCCGGGCCACCTGGGTGAAGTCCTCGAGCCCGTCATTGTCGAGGTCGCCCTGCATCCACGCGCCACCGTTGAGCTCGACTTCGATGTTGCCGGGCGCGACCACTTCGAACCCGGTGAGCGCGTATGCGTTCGGCGCACGCCGTCCGCTGCCGACAAGCTGGGTCACCGTGAGCAAGTTGGCCATGCGGTCACGGTCGCGCGCGACTCGCACAAGGTCGGTCACGCCGTCGCCGTTCACGTCCCCAGATCGAAACTGTCCACGGAAGAGCGTCTGGGTGCAGGCCGGGGCACCGTTCCCGAACTGCGGAACGCAGAGGGAGAGCGCGACGGCTTGCGTGTCGACTTCCCAGCCGAAGGCCGTCTGAATGAGCCGGTCAACCGTTACGCCATTCGCCGTGCCGGGGCCACCAACGGTAACCCGGAGGAACTCGGCGCGTTCCCCGCCAGAGACGCGCGCCTGCTGCCACGCGCCGGAGCCGAGCGTGGCATCGGGCAGCAGGACCTGCGTGGCGCTGCCCGCCCACCCACTCACCGTGTCGCGCCGAAGTGAGCGGATCGTGGTGGCGGAGCCCTCGCTGAGAACCTGCACGAGTTCGTCGGTGCGGTCGCCATCGAGATCCACAGCGTTCCAGCGGGTCGACACGTAGCCCATCCCCCCGGACGTGGGGATCGACCACAGGTAAAATTGCCCGTCACCGCGCGAGTACGCGATCCTCAGCCACGCGCTGCCCGGAAAGCCGCCGTCGGAAGTGACCCAGGCGAAGTCGGTCTTTCCGTCGGCTTTCGTATCGCCCACCGAGCCGAAGTCACCGCTCACGATCTGCCCGACCCGGCCCGTTGGAATGAAGGCCGTCACCTGGGTCGTGCCCGACGCTGTACGCACCACGCTGCGGATCTCGTTTCGGAGGGGGTCGAGCCGAACCATGTCTGGGATTCCCTCGCCGCTGATGTCGATCCAGCGAGTGCTCGCCAGGTTGGTGGCGGAAGCTTCCTGCGGGAAGACGCGCACCGACGTGTTGCCCGCCCCCGAGAAGTCTGTCCACGCGATGTCGTTGACGCCGTCGCCGTCGAAGTCGGCGATCAGCCAGCCGTGCCGGGTTTCAACGAAATTGGTGCTCGCCTGAACACGCCAAGTGTACTGAGCCACCGGCGCTGCCGCAGCCCCCCACACGTTTCCGCGCGTCTCGACAAGACCGTCCGGCCCGAGGATGAGCGTCCTGGTGCTCACCGAGGAAGTCCCCACGGCCGTGACGCCAGTGTTTATAGGGTTGCCGGTCCACGACACCGCGCTGCTGAATTCATTCGACGCAAAGAGGTCGTCGATCCCATCCCCGTTCAGGTCTGCCTGCAGCAGCGTGAGCCCGTTGGCGCGTACGGACTCGTTGGCACGGCAAAGATTGGCACCGGTCGGAGGACAACAGATGATGCCCGGGCTGAAGCACTCGGTCGATGTTCCACCGTTCTGTGCGAAGTGGTTCCGCGCGTTCTGCACCGATTCGATGAGGGCGAAGTTCAGGTTTGTGTCGATTCGCGGCTTCGACACGAACGAGCCGTCTCCGCGACCCACGTAGGGGAAGAGGACCAACAGGCCGCCGGATGGGCCCTGCACCAGCAGGTCGGAGCGGCCGTCGCCATTGTGCTCCACCCACATCAGTCGCGACGTGAGGTCGGCTGGGTCCTGGAAGTAGGCATTGCCGAAGGAGTCGAGCGTCCCGTTGATCAGCTGGTAGTTGAAGATGTTGAGCGGAGGCGCGCCTCGATTCGCAGGCGCTCGCAGGTTGCCCGATGCATCCTCAGTGATGAAGTGGGGCGTGATTCGCAACGTGACGTTCGTTGCCCCACTGCCGCCTCCCGGCACCGCTTCAACGCTGATCAGCTCGGGAACATGGTCGCCGTCGATATCCGCGGAGGTCCACTCCGGCAGCGGAAGATAGGCGTCTGCGGGTTGTTGGATGCCGATCAAAGGGAGATCGATGGGCAAGTCGGTCGTGCGATCGGCAAAGAGGGAACTGAGGCCCGTGGGCAGGGGCGAGGCGATCAGTCCCCCGGCAGGTGGGAACCGGATGAGCGTGACGGCTTCGTCCTCGATCTGGCAGCTCCAGGGTTCTGTGTGGCAGGGCAGCGTGGATCCAGCCGACTGCCGCATGGCTCCAACGTCGCGTGAGTAGGCAACGAGATCGGTCCGACCGTCGCCGTCGAAGTCGCCCAGCAGGAACCGGTTCCCCTTGTCGTGCATGATCGACACGCCATCGGTGCTCATCGCCCCGAGGGTGCCGTCTGGCTGGCCTCGGGCGACCGAGACTGAACGGCCCTTGATTGCAACCAGGTCCGCCAGTCCGTCGCCATCGATGTCGGGCCTCAAAACCGTGCTCTCTCTGTCAAGCGTGGTCGGCGTGCGAGCAACCGGGAAGACACCGGAGGCGGGGAGGCGGTGCGGGCCAACGGCGCTCAGCAGCTCGAGTGGCCCCGTAGTCGTGCTCTGCGGCGTGACCACGCCGAAGAAGTCCGGGGCACCATCACGGTTCGCGGAAGTCGTGCTCAACCGGAGCGAAGTATTCGCAGGCAGCGTCGAGAGCTGCGTGCCCAGCGACAACGTGAACTCGGCGGTGGTCTGGGGCCACGCCGGAGGCACGGTGAGCACGCGCTGGGCGGTCTCGTCAAAGCCACCGATGAGCGGCGCCGCTCGCTCAAACTGCACTGCGGGCAGCTTCGAGCCGCGGTAGCGCTGGTCGAGCTGGAGAACACCGTCAGAGCCCACCTGCTGGACCGAACTCAGGAACGAGCCGGCCGTGTCGGTGCGCGCATCGTCGTACGCGAGGTTGTAGGCGCGGACCAAAAGAGGGCCCTTGGCTGTGCCTCTGCTGTGCACAGAGATCGACGCCAGCCGCTGGGTGCCATCGACCAGGCCGTCGCGCGAAGCGTGGCTCAGCGCGTCCGGGCGTGGCTCATAGTGAAAGACGATGGCTGACTGGTGCGCGCCCGACGCAGCGAACCCGTAAGTGATGGAGTCCGGGTACAGCTCTCCGGAGACGCTCGAGTAAGCGTAGACGGCCCGCTGTCCATTGCGGTCGACGACTTCGCTCTGCGTCCAACGCCCGTCGCCCGCGGCCTCGTAGCGGGTCTCTGTCCCGTTCGGGGCCCAGGTGCTCCAGCCGAAGTCGGTCTTCTTCACCCGGTGGAAGTTCTCATCGAGGAACGCATAGTTTCCTCCCGCGTCGCAGCTCGGCGTTGACGACATGAGCGAGGTGCACGGCACCAACTCGGCGCCATCCAGGAAGTAGCGATCCGTCTGGTTACCCGCAGCGATCCCCATCGCGAAGGATTTCGCAGTGATGGTCGAGAAACCCGTCAGCCGTCAGCCGTGCCCGAGGTGGCCGTTGGGACCCGAGGATCCGTAGACGAGCGCCAGGGCCGGCTCCACCCCGCGGGCGGAGGGCACCTCGATGGCGACGCGACTGCGCCACGGGCCGAAGTGGTCGAGGTCGAGCGTTGCACTGTCAGCCATCTCCTGCGCTGCGTTGAGAATGCTGAGCGCCGTTTTGCGCATCTGCGCCGCGCTTTGAGCGCTGGACTCGTCCCCGCCGCAGGCAATCACCACCGAGGCGGCTGCGAGAGCGGCGAGCCACCGCCTGAAGCGAATGGGACGGCTTCGAGAAGTCGAGCGTCGGTGCATGCGAGGCTGAGTCATGAGGTGGTCTCCATGATGTGAGAGGGGCGAAGCGGGGAAGTTGCGCTCAGCGACAGAGCGAGAAGGAGGGTTCGCAAACGAAGTCGTACCCACACGCCAGGCCGGCGATGCAGGCGGCTTGTCCACAAGGCTCGCCCTCACGCGCCGAGGGGAAGACACACACGCCCTCTACGCAGCGGGCGTCGAGTTCGCACGGCGAGTCGACGCTGCAGGCCTCGCCGACCCTCGCGGTGCGATCGACACAACGACAACCTTCACCGACGGGTCCGGCGTCAGCGCTCGGAATTGCCGGCACCGTGGGCCCCCAGCATGCCTCGTCACAGGTGGCCGGCCATGCGCACTGCGGCCGAAGGTGCGGCGTCGTCAGGCACGTCTCGCCGATCTCACCCCGACCGGCAGCGGGCGGAGCAGGCCTGACGCAAATGCCCCCTTCAATGAGAGAGCACTCCAGCAACTCCTGACACGGACGACTCGAACTGCATGACTGGCCCACTGATGGCCTTGGCCGGCACGGGCCCGTGATGCCTCCATCGAAGGCGGGGTACAAACCGACGCCACACTCCTTGCTGCCGCGGCTATTCGTGACCTCTTCATCCACTTTCGCGACGGCCGCACAGGTGCCACACAGGCTGCTGAATTGCCTCGCCGGGGGGGCGCACCTGAGGTCGCGACCGCAAACTTCGACCGCGGCCCGCGTACAAGGCGCGCCCTCGCCCAACTGACCAGCGAAGGCGACTCGGCACTCCACCGAGGAGAAAAGACGCGCCTTGAGATCGTCGATGCAGCCCACCTTCGAGAGAAGATCGGCGCAGCGCCGAGCGTCCGCGGCCGAATACGTCACAAGCCCCTCTCGAATGGCCTCGAGTTCTTCAGGCCATACGGCCCAGAAGCCGGGGCGCGTGCAATCCACCGCAGTGGAGACCTTGTGGCACTCTTGCTCGTGCTTGCAGAGGGCGACGCCGAACTCCCGCGCCCAGTCGTCTTGGTGCACGGTGCAGCCTGTCGCGGCAACCACCAACACGCAGACAGTCGAAAGTCGTTTCATCCCCGCCTCCCGTCTCCAATTGCCCACCTGGCCCAACTGCGACCGACTTACGTGGCCCTGGTGCGCATGGGCAAGAAGAAACGGCGCATGGACGTGGTGGCGATGCTCGCGCTGCGCGAGAACCCGACTGCGTACAACGAGAACGCCCAGCCCTGCTCGGTGATCAGCGTTGCCGCGATCTCGACGGCACGCGGCTGATGCGATCCGTCCCTTTTGAGAGGTTCAGGTCAGGGCCTAAAGCGTGAGCAGCTTGCGTCGAATGGTGAGCTCAAAACTCTGCCCACTCCGCATGAACCGCAGCACCACGGGCGATCCGGAAGGCCCGCGAATGCGAGCCACCACCGCATTGAGATCCTGGCCGACCACCGAAACACCATCCACCATCAGAATCTGATCGCCCGCCTGAACCCCTGCCCGCTCCGCAGGACTGCCTTCACTCACCAGCGTCACCAACACCGACCCAGACCGGCCATCGAGCGTCATGCCCACGCCCTCGAACTGATTGAACTCCGATCGATTCGCATCTTTGCGCTGCGGAGCGCTCTCGAGGGCGACCTCCCACCGGGCCCCATCGACCACCCTTCGCCACTGAGGCGCGAAGCCCTCACGCGTGACCGCGATCGTTCCTGAACGCGCCACCGGCGGCAGCAGAAACTCGCCCCGAGAATCGGTGAGCACCGACACGCGAGAACCCCGCCCAAACTCACCGCTGATCGCCTCGACCCGCGCGGCCGTGATGGGCAACCCCGTCGCCTTGTCAGTCACGTGCCCTGACACCACGACCGAAGTCTCCAACGAGAGCCGAACATCGGCGCCGGCCTCAGTGACCATCACGTCGACCATCGCGCTGCGGCCACGCCCTGAAGCCTCGAGGCTGAGCTGCCACCGCCCCGTGGGAAGATCGAGCCGCGTCACACCATCCGGAGCGAGCACGATCTGCCTTCGTGAAGCCCCCGTCTCGAGGCTCTTGGAGAGCAACACCCCATCGGTCACCGGAGCACCGGTGTCGTCTTGCAGGTGCACGGTGACGAAGCCCTTCTTGAGCACCATCACCACCTCGTCGCCCGCCTTCGCGCGCGCGGTCGCAGCGCCTGCAGGCCCTTCGGCGTCGAGCGAGATGAGCTCTTCGGGAAGCCCTTCGAAACGGAACTGACCGGCGGCATCCGTCACCGTCTGCGCCACGGGGCCAGACCACGTGCCCGAACGCCAACGCACCGCCACGCCCGCCGCTGCCGGCTCGACGCGGCCGACGATCGTGCCGCCCGCCTTGAGGGTGACCTGCCAGCTCTGACCATCTCCCCGGTGATCGAAAGGACCCGCCGAAGCCATGAGCGCGCCCGAACGCACCTGCAGCACGTACTTGCCGAGCGTCAGGCCATCGAAGCGAAAGGAGCCATCGAGGTTGGTGGTTCCCAGCGCGTTCACGTCTTCCGTCGACGCATCGATCGCCGAGACCTGCGCGCCCGCCACGGGCAAACCACCGCGCGTGACCACGCCTGAGGCGCTCGACACCTCACCTGCATCGAGCGTCAGACCCGTCTTCGTCTCCCCGACCGCGACGCGCACCAGCGGGCCCTTCACGCGAATGCCGTTGGGTGTGACCGCAGCCAATTGCAGCGTGCCTGCCGCGCATTCCAGGCTGTAGCGACCTTGCTTGTCGGTGAAGACGTTGATGCTGCGCTCGCCTCGACGTGCACCATCAGCGACCTCAGCCCAGACGGTCGCGGCTGCGACGGGATTGCCCGACTCGAGCACTGTGCCTTCAAGGTGCGAACTGGGCGTGAGCACCAGCTCCAGCTTGCCGCCGGCCGAGGCCAACTCGAGGGAGACCCAGTCGGTACGCGAGAGGAAGCCGGGCGCGGACACGTCGAGCCAGGTCTGGGTCCTGGCGGAGGTCAGCACGAACTTGCCGGCCGGGTCGGTGACGCCGGCCTGCGTCGGTGAGATCACCGTCGCGCCGGGGATCGGCTTTTGGGTGAGCAGGTCGATCACGCGGCCTTCGATCTTCACCGCAGGCATCAAGGTGAGCTGAAGGTCTTCGAGCCGGCCCGCGGGTGTGACCTGGAGTGGGCCCACCACTTCTGAGGCGGCGTCGGCCGTGGAGGCGGAGAGGAAGACCTGACCTGAGGGCACGTCGTCGAAGAGAAAGCGGCCGTCGTCGAGCGTGAGGGTGACGAGAAGCCCCGCGGCTTTGAGGGAGACGCGGGCCCGAGAGACGGGCTGCCCATCTCGCATCACGAAGCCTGCGACTCTTCCTCCGGTGAGGCGTGGAGTTGGGGGCGGTGCGTCCCAGGGATCTGCTGAAGGCTCGGCTTGTTCTGAAGAGGTGGGGCTCGTGGACTCAACTTCGCCCGGCCAGAACGCGAAGAATGAGGCCGCTGCGAGCACGATCCCTGCGGCGATGGGGAGCCTGCGTTTCACGCGCAGCAGCTAATCAGATTCAGGCGCCGCTTGATGAGGCGCCTAGCTGCCGGGGTGGGTTGGTTCAGGGCCTCCGCGGATCTTTCTTGCCCGGGTCGGTCGCTTCTTCTTCCAGCAACACGATCTCTTCGGCGTCATCGTCGCTGGTTTCGATCTCGAGCTCGAAGATCTCCACGGGGCGATCGACCAGGGGCGGCACGATCGGCCCGGAGGGTCTGGCCGAAGGCGTCGCAGTAGAGCGCAGCTGGGTCTCCAGATTCTCCACCTGCTGGGCCAGGCGCTCGCGCTCGTTGTCGAGCAGCTCGTTCTCGGCCTTCGCCTCGGTGAGATCTTCGCTCGCGGTGGTGAGGTTGTGCTGCAGATCGCCGTACTTCACGCGCAACGCCAGCAGCAGCTCTTCAGCCTGCTGCCGGGCCGCCTGCGCGGTCTCCACGTCATGACGCGCGCCGACCTTCGCGATCTCCAGCTCAGCCTCCAGCTCAGGGAGACGCCGGCGCACCTCGGCCATCTCCTCCTCCGACTGCGGAGCGGAACGGCTCACTTCAGCCAGCTGAGCCTCGAGCAGCGTGTTGCGATTGCGCAGCTCGAGGTTGGTCTCGTCGTCCGTCAGGCGCGCTTCACGCAGCCGCGTGGCTTCGGCCTCGGCGATGTTGATGCGATCGCTCAGCGACTTGAACTCGGCCTCCAGCTCGCGCCGGCTCGACGAGTCGTCGACGTGCACGCCTTCCAGCTCAGCGGCCTGGGCGCGCGCCTGAGCGAGGGAGAGATCGAGGTCGACCACCTGGCGCTCGAGCTCACGGCCCGAAGTGGTGAGCGTGGCGACCTGTTCCTGAGCCGTGGAGAGCGCCGTCTCCATCTCAGGTACGCGCGCCCGCAACTGGGTGAGTTCAGGCTGCTGGGCCTTGAGCTGGGTGAGCTCGGTCTCCATCGGGGGCAGGCGTTCCCGGAGCCGCTCGACCTCGGCCTCCAACTGCGCGCGCGCCTCCAACGCTGCCCGCGATTCGCCGCCCACCTGGGTCAACGACGCGCGAAGTGAAGCGAGCTCGGTGCGCAGCGTGTCGAGCTCCTGCTGCATCAAAAGCTTGCCCGACTGGTGGCCGCGCGCTTCCGACTGCGCCCGATCGATCGAGCCGCGGGCCTCGAGGTAGAGCTTGTTGAGCGCGTCGAGCTGCTCGGTGGCGCTGCGCCGGGCCTCTTCAGCGGCCGTGTTCGCAGCGTCGAGGGCCGCCTGCAGCTGGCCACGCTTCTGCTCGAGTTCGGTGGTTCTGACTTCCGAAGCCAAGAGCGCGCTCTTCAGCTCCTCTTCGCGGCTCTGCAGCGCCTTCCGCGCTTCGTCGCGGTGACCCTCGAGGCTCTCCTGATACGCCCTGGCCTGCTGGTCGAGCGAGCGCTGGTGCTCATCGCGCTGCGCCTGGAGCCGGGTTTCACCTTCGGCCTGTTTCTCGTCGAGCGCGCGAACGGCGACCTGCTTCGTGGCCTCCAGCTCAGCCTGCAGCTCGGTGCGTGCGCGGGTGGTGCTCTCGAGCTCTGCACGCGCCGCGGTGAGCGACTCGGTGAGCTGGGTGCGCTCCGACTCGAGCGCTTCGAGTTCTTGCGAGATCGTCGCCAGCCGTCTCTCGAGCTCGCCTCGTGCGGTCGTGCTGGTGGCGAGATCCACCTCGCTCTTCTCGCGAAGCTCACGTTCGATCACCCGCGCGGTGAGCGCTTCTTCGAGCTCCAGCCGCACGTGCTCGGCCTCGCTCATCGCGGTGGCCAGCGACTGGCTGAGCAGCGTCTTCTCTTCTTCGAGCTTGAGCAGGTTGGCGCTGGTGGTGCCGAGCCCTTCTTCCCGCTCCTTCAGCAGCGCTTCCAGGCGCTCGACCTGTGACTTGCGCTCGTCACGGGCGTTCTCAGCAGCCGAGGCCCGCGCGCGCATTTCTTCGAGCGCACTGCCCAGGGTGGTGACGGCCTCACGCTTGACCGCCAGCTCGATGGTGGCCGACTCGAGCTGCAGGTTCGCCTTTTCCAGCTCATCGCGGGTGGCGGCGTGAGTGGCCTGGAGTTCGGTGAGCGAGCGCTGCAACTGCTGCGCGTTGTCCACCGACGCGTTCAGCTCGGCGCTGAGCTTCTCCAGCCGGGTGTCGCGCTCGGCGGTGGCCGACTCAGCGGCTTCCAGCTGAGTCGTGAGCTCCGACGCGGCCCGATCGAGACGCGCGGTGCGGCCCGCCGTCTCGTCGAAGTGAGCGCGGAGTTCGGCAAAGCTCGCCGTGAGTGCCTCGAAACGAGCCGACGCCTCGGTGAGTTCGTGAGCGGTCGCCCCCGAGTTCGCCTGGAGCGTCTGAAGCTGCTGACGCGCCTGTTGCAGCTCAGTTTCCAGCGCCTGCTTGTCGCTGGCCGTCTTCGTTTCGAACTCGCGCAGCGCCTGCGCAGAAAGCTCGAGCTGCGCCTGGAGTGCTTCGCGCTCGGCGGTGGACTTCGACTCCAGCGCGTCACGCTCGCGGCGCGCCGTCTCCTCGAGTTCGTGCAGCGCACGCTCGGAGTGTTCCTGAAGTTCCGCGCGCTCGCGGCTCGCCCTGGCCTCGAAGTCGAGCAGCGCCTGCTCAGCGCGTGCCGACTTTGCCTCGACCTCACGCAGCACCTGCTCGGTACGCGCCTGAAGTTCTTCGCGCTCGCGGGCCGACTTTACCTCGACCTCACGCAGCGCCTGCTCGGAGCGAGCCTGAAGTTCTCCGCGCTCGCTGGCCGCCTTCGCATCGGCCTCGCGCAGCGCCTGCGCAGAGTGCTCCTTGCGCTCTTCGCGCTCACTGGCCGCCTTCGCCTCGACCTCGCGCAGCGCCTGCGCAGAGTGCGCCTTCAGCTCTTCGCGCTCGCTCGAAGCCTTCGCCTCGACCTCGCGCAGCGCCTGCGCAGAGTGCTCCTTCAGCTCTTCGCGCTCACTCGAAGCCTTCGCCTCGACCTCGCGCAGCGCCTGCGCAGAGTGCTCCTTGCGCTCTACGTGCGCGCTGACGGCCTTCGCTTCCGCCTCGCGCAGCGCCTGCGCAGAGTGCTCCTTGCGCTCTTCGCGCTCGCTGACGGCCTTCGCTTCCGCCTCGCGCGCGTCACCCAGCAGCTTGCGGATCTGCGTCTCGAGTTCACCCGTACGATCGACGGCCAGCTTCGCGTCGGTCTCGAGGCTGCGGTACCTCTTCTCGAGCTCGAGGCGCTCGAGGTCGATCAGATCGCGGTTGTCGGTGAGCTCGGCCAGCGTCTTCTGCGTGGCCTCCAGCACAGCCTGCGTGCGCTGCCGGTCTTCACGCAACAACGTGAGCTCGAGCTTTGCTTCTTCGAGCGCCTTGCCCGTCTCCTCGAGCGTGCGCTGGGCCGCATCGCGCGCCGTTTCGACGGAGCCGCGGGTCTCCCGCTCGGAGGTCAGCTCGAGCTGAAGTTCTTCGATGCCGCGCAGCGCCGTGGAGAGCCGCTGCTCGCGTTCATCGAGCACATTCTTGAGCGCGCGCTCCTGCGAGGTCGCGTCTTGTGAGGTGCGATCGAGCTCGCCGCGGGCGCGGGCCAGCTCGCCTTCGACCACGGAGAGCTGGGTGGCCAGCTTCTCGGCGCGTTCAGAGACCTCGTTGAGGCGCCCACCCTGCTCCGCGCGAACCTTCTCCACGTCGGACAGTGAGCCGCGCAGATCGTCGCGCTCGATCAGCAGCGCATCGCGATCGTCGCTCAGCTCATTGATGCGTGCTTCAGCGAGGCCGACAGCCTGCTCCAATGCCTTCTCGTGGCGCGCGGTCAGCGTGAGGGCCGCGGCCAGCTCTTCCGCCTGTCTGCGAAGGGTGAGGAGCTGCGTTTCTGTCTCGGCCAGTCTCTGGCTGAGCTGAGCGCGTTCACCGGTGGTGCTGGTGATTTCACCTTCCATCGAAGCCAGCCGGGCGCGATCGGTCTCGACGACCTCAGTCAGCCGTTCGGCGTTCTGCCTCGAGATACGAAGCAGATCTTCCAGCTCACCGACCCGGGTCGCGGCGCGCTCGAGCTCTTCGCGGAGATCCTGCGCCGATTGATCGGAAGTGCCGAGCTGGCGCTCGAGTTCGCCGAGCCGGCCGGTGACGCGCAGCAGCTCGGTGGAGGTGTCGCTGAAACGAAGCTCCTGCTCGCTGGTGGCCTGACGCCAGCGCTCCTCGGACGCGCGGCTGGAAGCGAGCTCGCTCTCGAGTCGCTCCAGGGTGGCCTTGAGTGCGGCCGCTTCGGTGTCCGCGCCGGCCCGTTCGCTGGTGCGCTGCCTGAGATCAGCCGCGAGCTGAGCCAACTGCGCGCGTTCGCGCTCCAGCTCACTCTCGACTCCATGACGCGCCTGACGCTCGACGTCGAAGGAGCGCGCCGCGGAGATCCTCTCCGCTTCTTTCCGGTCGACGACATCGCTCGCTTCGGCCAACTGGCGGCGCACGTCGGCAAAACCCGCTTCGAGGTTCTCGATCGCCTTGAGCGCGTCGGTGCGGGCCTCGGCGAGCCGCAGCTCGCGATCACGAGCTTCCTGCAGCTCTTTCTCGCGGCCTTCGATGGACTCCTTGAGCCGCCCGATGGCGATCTTGGTGCGCTCGTGTTCGACGCGCTCGGAGGCC
The DNA here is from genome assembly GCA_043773025.1 of Archangium sp. Classification (GTDB taxonomy): domain Bacteria; phylum Myxococcota; class Myxococcia; order Myxococcales; family Myxococcaceae; genus Archangium_A. The sequence continues at coordinate 3,623 of JAYVFP010000025.1, read as the reverse complement.
GCCTGATCCTGCACCCGGCGCAGCTCTTCGTACGACTTGGCCAGGCGCAACCGGCTGTCTTCCAGCTGGGTCGCGAGCTCTTCACGGCGGGCACGCTCGAGCCGCACGCCTTCTTGCGCGGCGAGGTTGGTGATCGCGGCGTCCTTCTGCTGACGCGAGATGACCTCGAGTTCGTTGCGCGAGGCGGTCACCCTGCCCTCGGCATCGATGGCGCGCTCTCGGGCGACCTGCAGCTCGGCCTCCATCTGGCGGATGCGGGTGGCGAGATCTTCGCGGTCGCGCACGATCTCGGGCCGCTCACGCACCGACTCGAGCTGCGCGGTCAGGCGGCTGACGGCGTCTTTTGCACCCTCGAGCTGCTGCTTATGCTCGTGGAGATCGCTCTCACGCACCTGCAGCTCGGCGGTCTTGCGCTCGAGGATCTCTTTGAGCTTCTCGGTGCGATCACGCCAATCACGCGCGCGATTCGAGGCCTCTTCCAGACGGCCCCCGGTGAACGCGAGCGGCTCAGGCGGCAACTGCACCCAGGTGGGGTCGAAGTTGCGCACCTCTTCGTGGCCGGCGAGCACCACGTAGTAGGCGGCCTCGCTCAGGCCAGCGAGTGAACCATCGACCTGCAGCCCTTCACCTCGCTCGAACGCGAGCTGGTAGCCGAGCACGGGTGACTGCGTGGCGACGTCGACTGACTTGAAGTAGCCCGAGAGCAGATCGAGCAGCTGACCGTAAGTCGGCGGCACGTCGGTCTCGTCAGCCTCGAGCACGGTGGAGAGCGCGAGCCCGGCCGGGTTGCGCAGGCCGCCCATGAGGTAGCCGCTCTTGGCGACCAGTCGGGCGACCTCTTTCATCAGCTCGGGGGCGCGGACGTACGGCGCGAGATCCGAGACGATCACCAGGTCGAAGCTGCCCGACTCAAAGTCATCGAAGACAGCCGCGCGGAAACGCAGCGTCGGGCTGGCGAGGCGGGCCTGGGCTTCCTGCACGGCGGCCAGGTCATTGTCGGCTGCGACCACGAGGCGAGCGCCGCGCGTAGAGAGGAACCGGGCCGACTGCCCCGCGGTTGAGGCGACCGCACCGATCTCCAGCACGCGCCTGCGGGCGACCAGACTTTCAGCAAAGATGTAGCGCGGGAGCAGTTCGCTCTGTCCCAGGCGCTTGAAGGTCGAGGTCACGCGGCCCCGACTCTATCCCCCGCCCGGAGATCGCCAAGTTATGCGCTCTTGGGCGGCCGATCGACGGTGTCCGTTCATGCCGAGAGGGTTGGCGGAAATTAGAATGACTCCAATCACCGGTCTCCCCGAGCGCAGTCGAGGGGGCACTTGCCGCCCGAAGGCGAGGTAATCCCTCGACTCCGCTCGGGCTGAACGGATTTCGGCCGGTTCCGTTCGTGCCGAGCTGAGTCGAGGCACCTATTTCACCAGTCTCCACTGGGGAGAGGGTCGGGGTGAGGGCCTCACTCTTCCTCACCGTCGTAACCGGCCTCTCGTTGGCCGCGAACCCCAAGCACCAGCACGAGTTCAGCGCCTTCATCAAGCCGGTACAGCGCCACGAAGCCCATCGCCCCCCGTCCGATGACGAGTTCGCGGGTGCCACGCCCTGAGGGACGCCCGATGAAGGGACTGGTGAGCAGCACTTCGAGGGACCTGAGGATGGCCAGCAGGCGTCGTCGACCCGACCCGTCCTCGTTCGCTTCAACGAAGTCGACGATGCGCTCCAGATCGCGAACGGCCGGCTCGGCCAACTCGAGTTCCCTCACCGGGTCGACGGCTTCCGCAGCCTCCGAGCGCGGGGGGCTTCAGCCTTCTCCCCTCGACCCAGGCGCGCTTCGAGCCAATCATTGACCTCAGCCCACGGCACGCCCCGCCTCGTCTTGTCGAACTCCGCAGCCCGCGCGTCCGATTCATCAAGGAAAGCCGCTCGCCGTTCCGTGCGCGCGACGACCTCTTCGATCGCGCTGACCATCAAGTTGTGCGCTGACGTGCCGGTCTGTTTTGCGACGCGGGCGACGCGCAGCTTGAGCTTCGGGTCGAGGCGGATGGTGGTCGTCGACATGCGTCATTTGTAGCACAGCTGAGCTACACCCGCTTCGCCCCAGCCGAGCAGGCAGCAATGGGGTCTGCCGTCAGTCCGTACTACCCTCCGTATATGGACTCGCAGCCTTCCTTCGGAGCACGACTTCTTCGCGCGATCCGCAACCTGTTCGTCCTGACGCTGATCGTCGGGCTGGGCGGCGCGGCCGTGTATGCGTTGTCTTTGGTCAACGCGCGCACGTTCGTGCTCGAGGTGCAGAACGGCCACCTGGTGGTGCTCAAGGGCAAGATGATGCCGGTGGGTGCTGCGCCGTGGGCCCCGTCTGACCCCCTGCTGGTCGACGCGTACGCGCCCATCGATCTCGAGGGCAATGTCTCGCTCACGGTGAACGGGCAGAAGTTCGAGGATCGCGACGAGTTGGATCGTGCGCTCTTTCAGGTGCTCGAGATGCTCGCCCGGCCGCGGTTGAACTCGGATCTCCCGAAGGATCTCGAGCGGGGGCTTTCACTCATTCGCCGCGCGGAGAAGCTGCACGGTCTGACTGATGATCAGCGCAGCTCGCTCAAGAAGATGCAGTCGGACGTGGCGTTTTTCCTCGCTCGCATGCGGCTCGATGATGCGCGCCGGCAGCTGGAGGAGGCGCTGGTCCAGCTCAAGCTCGCGGCGGAGTCGGACTCGAAGTCACGCGGTCAGGCGTCGCTCATGCTGCTGGCGGTCGAGCCTCAGGTGAAGCTGCTCGCGACGACTTTGCGGGCGACCAATCTGACTGCGGATGGTGCGGGCACTCTGGGCAAGGCGCTCGAGCCTCAGCTGCAGAAGTTGTTCGAAGAGTTGGGGAAGCAGGTGGCTCCTGCGGCTCCGGAGCCCGCTCCGGCGGCTGACGCGGGTTAGCCCTCTCCCCGACCCTCTCCCCCTCGGGGGAGAGGGAGCTTGGTTTCGTGAGTCGGATTGTCAGTCGGTTCGCATCACGCCGACGAACGGCAGGTTGCGGTACTTCTCGCCGTAATCGAGCCCGTACCCGACCACGAAGCGGTCTTCGATCACGAAGCCCTTGTAGTCGATCTGCACCTTCACCTTCGCGCGCGACGGCTTCTCGAGCAACGTGGCGACCTTCACCGACGCCGGGTGCCGTGCGCCCAGGTTCTCCAGCAGGAACTTCATCGTCAGCCCGGTATCGATGATGTCTTCCACGATGATTACGTGCCGCCCGTGCATGGGCTTGGTGAGATCGCTCGTGATGCGCACTTCACCGGTGGTCTCCGTGCCGCCCTGGTAGCTGGAGACGCCCATCAATTCGAGGGTGATGGGCAGATCGACGTGCCGCGCGAGATCGGTGAGGAAGAAGATCGACCCCTTCATGATGCCGATGAGGGTCAGCGCCTTGCCCTGGTATTCCTTCGTAATCTGCGCGCCCAGCTCGGCGACGCGCGCCTGGATCTGCGCTGCGGACAACAACTCTTCGACTAAGGTCTCGTGGAAAGGCATCTGCGTCCTTTTCAAACGTACGCGTTGTTCATCACTTCGCCCATGCCGCCGCCGCCGGGCACGATGTACTGGCGATCATCGAGGCCGCGCTCTTTTTCCCAGAGCTCGCC
>JAYVFP010000024.1:0-19702 GCA_043773025.1 Archangium sp. | reverse complement strand
GAAGAACCACCGGTCCTCCTGAGCGAAGTCGAAGGAGCACTTCCGCCTCGCGCAGCAAGTGGCATCTCGACTTCGCTCGATGCGAACGGTGTGGGCTGTTCCTTAGGCGGCTGGGCAAATTTGCGTTTCCACCTCGCAGGGTTGATCGAAATAGCGAACGGGCACCGCTCATCCCGAGCGAAGTCGAGGGATTACCTCGCCTTCGGGCGGTAAGTGCCCCCTCGACGCCGGCTCGGGGAGACCGGTGATGGAACCCGATTCCTTTTTTCGCCAACCCGCTCGGGCTGAACGGATTTCGGCCGGTTCCGTTCGTGCCGACCAGGCTCACACCGTCTCAGTCGCGCCGTGGCACTTCTTGTACTTCTTGCCGCTGCCGCACGGGCACGGATCGTTGCGGCCGACCTTGGGGCCTTCACGCACCACGGTCTTCTGATCAGCCGCAATCGGCTCGGCCTTGCCTTCCGCGTTCGCCCGGCCTTCGACCGCCTGGCGTGCCCGCGCTTCCATCACGCGCTTGAGCCGCTCGGCGTCTTCGTTCGCGTCACGCGGCTGCGCGCGCATGATCTGGCTGACGAAGGTGCTCTTGATGCTCGCGAGCATTCGAATGAAGCCCGTGTAGCCCTCTTTCTTGTACTCGACCTTCGGGTCCTTCTGGCCGTAGCCGCGCAGCCCGATGCCCTGGCGCAGGTGATCCATCGCGAGCAGGTGGTCTTTCCACAGTTGATCGATCGTCGCGAGGTAGCGCAGCTGGCAAAAGCGGTACCAGTCATCGCCATATTCCTTCTCGCGATCGACGAAGAGCCGCTCGACCCGCTGGTAGATCTGCTCTTGCAGGCCTTCCGCCGTGCCCTCGGGCTGGAAGGTCATGTCTTGATTGAAGATCGCCTTCACCTCGGTGGTCAGCGCGTTCAAGTTCCACGCGCTGGGGTTCTTCGAGGCCGTGTACGTGTCGGTGAGGCTGACGATGGCGTCTTCCACCGCGTCGAGCACCAGCTCGCGGAAGTCGGGCCAGCTGATCATCTTCTCGCTGCGTGACTTGACCCGCGTCTTCTTGTCTTCGGTGAACTCGACCAGCGGCACCGGCGCACCGGCGGCGAGCACCTGGCGGCGCAGACCGTAGATGGTCTTGCGCTGCTGGTTCATCACGTCGTCGTACTCGAGCAGGTTCTTGCGCATGTCGAAGTTGTGACCTTCGACCCGCTTCTGCGCGTTCTCGATGGCGCGCGAGAGGAGCGAGTGTTCGATGACCTCGTCTTCCTTCATGCCCATCGTCTCCATGAGGTTCGTGATGCGATCGCCGCCGAAGATGCGCATCAGGTCGTCTTCGAGTGACAGGTAGAAGCGGCTGCCACCGGGGTCGCCCTGGCGGCCGGCGCGGCCACGCAGTTGGTTGTCGATGCGGCGTGACTCGTGACGCTCGGTGCCCAGGATGAACAGGCCACCCAGCGCCAAGACCTCACGGCGCTCGGCCTCGCACTGCACCTTGAACCTCGAGAGGGCCGCGTCGTACTTGCCCTGCCACTGCTTCTTCGCCTCGAGATACGCGGCCAGCAGCGGCGCGTCGGTCTCGTGGTTGCCGGTGGAGTCGGCCTCGAACGGAGGGGGCCCCGCTTCACCCCTGGCCAGGTTCTCCGCGTTGCCGCCGAGCAGAATGTCGGTGCCACGGCCTGCCATGTTGGTGGAGATGGTGACCGCGCCCTTGCGGCCCGCCTGCGCGATGATGTCGGCCTCGCGCAGGTGGTTCTTCGCGTTGAGCACCTCGTGCGGCACGCCGGCCGCCTTCAAGAACTTCGCGAAGACCTCCGACTTGTTGATCGACACGGTGCCGACCAGCACCGGCTGGCCCGCCGCGTGGATCTTCTTGAGCTCTTCGGCCGCCGCGTCGAACTTCGCCTTCTCGGTCTTGTAGACGACGTCGTCGACGTCTTTGCGCACCATCGGCTTGTTGGTGGGCACCACGCGAACGTCGAGGTTGTAGATCTTCGCGAACTCCTCGGCTTCCGTGTCGGCCGTACCGGTCATGCCGGCCAGCTTCGAATACATGCGGAAGTAGTTCTGGAACGAGACGGTCGCCAGCGTCTGGTTCTCGTTCTCGATGGTCACGCCTTCTTTGGCTTCGATCGCCTGGTGCAGGCCATCGCTCCAGCGGCGGCCCGGCATGATGCGGCCGGTGTGTTCGTCGACGATGAGCACCTCGCCGTCTTTGACCACGTAGTCGCGGTCGCGCTTGTAGAGCGTGTGCGCGCGCAGGGCCTGCTCGACGTGGTGCAGCGTCTCGAGCTCTTCGGGCGCGTAGAGGTTGGTGGTCTTGAGGCGGTGCTGCAGCTTCTCGATGCCCGCGTCGGTGAGCATCACCGAGCGCGACTTCTCGTCGAGCTGGTAATCTTGCTCGGGCACCAGGCCGTAGATGACCTGGTCGACCTTGCCGTAGAGGTCGGTGCTGTCTTCGGTGGGGCCCGAGATGATCAGCGGGGTGCGCGCCTCGTCGATGAGGATCGAGTCGGTCTCGTCGACGATGGCGAAGTTGAGCTCACGCTGCACGTAGTCCTGCAGGCGGAACTTCATGTTGTCGCGCAGGTAGTCGAAGCCGAACTCGTTGTTCTGCCCGTAGGTGATGTCCGAGTGGTACGCCTGCTGGCGCTGCTTGTCGGTCAGATCGTGGAGGATGCAGCCCGTGGTCATGCCCAGGAACGTGTAGACCCGGCCCATCCATTCCGCGTCGCGGCTGGCGAGGTAGTCGTTGACGGTGACCACGTGCACGCCGCGGCCCGACAGCGCGTTCAAGTACGTGGGCAGGGTGGCGGTCAGCGTCTTGCCCTCACCGGTGCGCATCTCGGCGATGCAGCCCTGGTGCAGGAACATGCCGCCGATCATCTGCACGTCGTAGTGCCGCTGGCCGAGCACCCGCCGGCTCGCTTCGCGGGTGATGGCGAAGGCTTCGTAGAGCACGTCGTCGAGCGACTTGCCGTTGCCGACCTCGGTCTTGAGCCGGGCCGTCTCGCGCGCGAAGTCCTCGTCTTTGAGGGCGCGCATCTTCGTCTCGAACTCGTTGATCCGAACGACGCGCGGCGTCGTCTTCTTGAGCTCGCGATCATTCTTGGTACCGATGATCTTCTTGAGGACAAACTCGATCATGTGAAGCCTTCCTTGATTGCTGAACGACACGCAGCCCCTGCGAGCGCGCGAAGAGAGAGAAATGAGGGGAGAGGTGCGGGGTGAAACCGTGAGCTCAGGTCGCCTGGCGGCGAACGTGCTTCACGAACAGCAGCGCGCGAGCGCTGGAACCTTCAGGGGCGGGCGCCGCGGCAAACCCGTCGTGGCTCGCCAGCACCAGCGCGAACACCGGCGGCAGCGGGCGGGCGGGGTGCACCACCTGCGACTCCACCTCGGCGCGTTCGGTCGTCTCGGCCGACCTTCGCAGCAGGGTGAAGGGCGTTCGCTCGACGCGCGGCAGGGCGAACGCCACGAGCTGCGCGGCGAACACGGGAATCCCGACGGTGAGGAACAGTACGACACGCATGCGCGGACACCATGCCACAGCTTTTTCAAACGTCACGCCCGAACCTGCCGAATCTGCCGGAGTTCGACTGCTACTTCGTCGCGACGCAGTCGGCCTGTGCTACCGAGCGGCGCATGAAGAAGGGCAATCAACGCGAGCGCAAAGAGCGAAACGACTGGCACGTCTCGCCAGAGCTGCGCCGCGCTCCGCCCCCCAAAGTCGAGCCCCCCAAACGCGTGAAGGTGCCGCCCATGCCGCCGGTCACCCTGGTGCCCGAACCCGGCCACTGGTTGTGGACCTGCCGGGCCGGCTTCGAGCCGCAGCTCTACGAAGAGCTCGCGTGGGGCAAGAAGAACCCCATCTTGCTGGGGCCCTCGCTCATCGCCTCTGCGCCGTTCACCGGTGAGAACCCGCTGCCCCGCCCCCCGACCTTCGCGCGCATGGGCTTCCTGGTGACCGACATCGTTCGCAGCCCCGCCGATGCCGCGGGGGCGTTGCCCGACGAGCCGACCAAGGTGCAGGTCTGGGTGCCTGACACCGACGTGGCCAACGCGCGCGCGGGTGAAGCGACGGCCTGGGCCGACACCATCGCTGCGATTCGCGCCGAAGAAGGTCTCACCGATCCCGAGACGCCGTGGAAAGCGAGCGAGAGCGGCGCGTGGTTGGGTCAGATCTGCATGATTGGCCCCGGGGTGGGTGTGGTCGGTCGGGCGCGCGCGCGTGAAGCGTTGTCACTCTCGGCAGGCGGCCGGGCGCGCATGAAGCGCAGCAGCGAGTCGCCCTCGCGGGCCGCGATGAAGCTCGACGAGGCGCTCGATTGGTACGGCGTCTCTCCGGGCAAGGGCGACCTCTGCGTCGACCTGGGCAGCGCCCCCGGCGGGTGGACCCGGGCGCTGGCCGAACGGGGTGCGCGCGTGTGGAGCATCGACCCCGCCGACCTCGCCCCCGACGTGCTCAAGCTGCCGCGCGTGAAACACTTTCACGTGAGCGCCTTCGAGTTCATTCCCGAGGAGCAGGTCGACTGGCTGTTCTGCGACATGGCCTGGCGTCCCCTCGAGGTCGCGCAGTTGTTGGGCAAGTGGGGTCGCAAGGCGCATGCCTCGCAGTTGGTGGCGAACATCAAGCTGCCGATGAAAGACAAGTTGCCCACGCTCTTCCGGGTGAAACACGCGCTCGAAGACGGCGGCTGGAAAGAGCTGAAGATGCGCCAGCTCTACCACGACCGCGACGAGGTCACCGTGACCGGCCGAAGGTTCTGACCCACCCACCGTTCGCATCGAGCGCAGTCGAGATGCCACCTCTGCTTCGTGCGGCAAGTGCCCCCTCGACTTCGCTCGGGGGGACCGGTGTGGGGAGTACTTATTCGCACGGCAAGTGGGCCCTGTGCTTGAAGTCTGAGCCGCTGTGGGTTGCACTCTGGGGTCCATGATCAGCTCTGCCCTGCTGTTGCTCCTCGCCGCCGAGAACCTGCCGGGCCTCGCCGTGATGGACTTCGCGGTCGAAGGCGCGCCCCCCGAAATCGCCGCTGCGACCTCGGGCCTGGTCGCTCACGAGCTCGAGCGGCTTCAGCTCTTCCACGTCACCACGGCCGAGACCACCCGGGTGATCCTCGGCGTCGAGCGCCAGCGCCAGCTCATGGGCTGCGAGACCTGCTCGGGCGCCTCGATGAACGAGCTCACCTCGTTCGAGTACCTCATCACCGGCAAGCTCCTGCGCAGCGGCCCGCCGAAAGACGCGAAGTACAACCTGATGCTCACCTTGATGAAGGTCGGCTCGGCCTCGCCCCTCTCCTCGGTGCGCGTCGAGGCGAAGGGTGAAGAGAAGCTGCTGCAGGAAGTTCCGCCCGCGACCCTCAAGCTCATCGGCAAGCTGCTCGACGGGCGGCAGGGTGCGCTCGTGGTGGGCGCCTCCGAGACCGGCGCCTCCGTGAAGATCGACGACACCCAGGTGGGCACCACGCCGCTGCAGGCGCGGGTTCCCATCGCCGCCGGCCCGCACCTCCTCACCGTCGAGAAAGAAGGCTTCACCCAGGTTCGCAAAGAGGTGCGCGTCGCGCCTGATCAGGTCTCCGACGAGTTCATCAAGCTGGTGCCCAGCCCCGACATGGCCGAAGCGTACGAGGCGAAGGCCCGGCGTTTCCGCGTGCTGGCCTGGGTGGGCGTGGGGCTGGCCGCCGCGGGTGTGGGCACCTTCGTCGCGGGCAACGTGGTGGCCACCGGCAAGTACGGCGAGGCTGGCTCGCCGGGCACCTTCGCGCACTACCGGGCGCAGTTGCTCGAGGGCAACGAGACCGCAGACAACCGCGCGCAGGCCGGCAAGCTGAAAGCCGAGATCGAGTCGATGCAGACCCTCTCGTGGATTGGCCTGGGCGCGGCCGCCGCGGGTGCCATCACGGCCACCGTGCTCTTCGTCGTCGGCGATGCACCGGGCCGCTACGAGGCCTACCGCCAGAAAACCGGCGTGGTCTCGATGACGCTCTCACCCACCCCCGGCGGGGTGGTGCTCACGGGGGCGTTCTAGCAAGACAGCGGTCTTCCGCGTGGTAAGGGCTCGAAGGCCCTCACCGGCCGGCCATGATTCGCAACCTCACCGAGCTCTACCAGTACCGCGCCCTGCTGCTCGCCCTGTCGATGCGCGAGCTCAAGGCCCGCTACCGGGCCTCCGTCCTGGGCTTCTTCTGGACGTTCTTGAACCCCACCTTGAACATGCTCGTCTACGTGCTGGTGTTCGGCATGGTGATGCGCAACGCGGTGCCGAACTACGCGTACTACCTGTTCACCGGGCTGCTGCCGTGGATCTACTTCTCGAGCTCGCTGCTGGGCGGCACCTCGTCGATCAGTGACCGGAAAGACCTGCTGACCAAGGTTCGTTTCCCCGCGCAGGTATTGCCCGCCACCGTGGTGCTGACCAACCTCATCAACTTTCTGCTCTCGATGCCGCTGCTGCTGGGGCTGGGCCTCTTCTTCGGCGTCGCGCCCACCTGGCACATCGTGTTCCTGCTGCCGGTGCTGCTGGTGCAGACCTTCTTCACGCTCGCGCTCACCTACCTGTTCGCCGCGCTGAACGTGGCGTTCCGCGATCTGCAGCACATCGTGGGCAACCTGGTGCAGATGGCCTTCTTCCTCACCCCGGTGTTGTGGGACCTCAAGTCGGCGCCGGCCGTGGGCAGCCTGACCCGCGAAGAATCGCAGCAGATGCTCCTGCACTTCAACCCGATGGCGTCGGTCATCTCGGCCTGGCGCGACATCTTCTACGAGCAGCGCATCCCGAATTGGCAGCCGCTGCTGAGCGTCGCCGCCATCTCGTTGGTGTTGATGTGGGTCTCGAGCAACGTCTTCGAACGCCGCCGGGAAGAGTTCGCGGAGCTCGTATGAGCGGCGACGCGATCGTCATCGACAACGTCTTCAAGTCGTTCAAGAAGACCTCGAAGCGCAACGAATCGACCACCATGAAGACCGAGCTGGTGCGGCTGCTGAAGTTCCAGCGCCGCCTGGTCGAGCCGGCCACCCACATCGAGGCCCTCAAGGGCGTCGACCTGCGCATTCCGAAGGGCTCCACCGTCGGCATCATCGGCCGCAACGGCTCGGGGAAGAGCACGCTGCTCAAGCTGATGACGGGCATCTACACGCCCACCACCGGCACCATCGACGTGCAGGGCCGCATCAGCGCGTTGCTCGAGCTGGGGGCCGGTTTTCACCCCGACTTCACCGGCCGCGAGAACATCCTCATCAACGGCATCATCCTGGGCATGAGCCGCAGCGAGGTGAAGGATCGCACCCCCGGCATCATCGAGTTCGCCGAGCTGGGCGACTTCATCGACGAGCCGGTGCGCACGTACTCGAGCGGCATGTTCATGCGCCTGGCCTTCGCGGTGGCCACCCACGTCGACCCCGACGTGTTGATCGTCGACGAGATCCTCGCGGTGGGCGACGAACACTTCAGCCGCAAGTCGCAGACGAAGATGAACGAGTTCCGCAGCACCGGGAAGACCATCGTGCTGGTCACCCACGACCTGGGCACCGTGCAGAACTGGTGCAGCGCCGCGGCGTGGATCGACGGGGGCCGGGTGCGCATGTACGGCAACTCGGCTGACGTGGTGAACGAGTACCGCCGCGCCGTGGCGGCCGCCGAGAACGAAGGGCAGAAGACCGGTCACTCCGCGCTCGATCAGCCGGGGCTCGCGTTGCCGTCGACGGTGCAGGTCGAAGAGAAGATCCCCGTGGGGAGCGTGTCGGCCGTGCGTCTGAAAGATGGCAAGGGCGCCGCGTTGAAGGCCTTCCGGCCTGACGCGCCGCTCACCATCGAGGTCGACTGGTCGGTTCGCGAAAAGGCGAAGGTGAAGTTCGGCCTCGATGTCATCGCCTCCGATGGCCGGCTGCTCTTGAGCACCGGCTGGAATGGCGGAGAGCTCTCGGGCGCCGGCACCGCACGCGTCGAGCTGGCGCGCCTGGGCCTGGGCGGCGGCGTGTACGAGCTGCTTCTCTCAGCGGCCGGTAACGACGAGAAGATCAGAAACCCTTTCCGCGTCGCGCTGCACGTGGCGCCGACCGATGGCGTGGGGCCGTTGAGGCCCGAGCTGCGCTGGAGCTTGTGATGAACCTCAAAGGACAATGGGTCTGGGTGACGGGCGCCTCTTCGGGCCTGGGCCTCGAGCTGTGTAAGAAGCTCGCGAAGCTCGGAGCGAACCTGCTCATCACCGCGCGCCGGGCCGATCGCCTCGAGACGTTGGCGGTCGAGCTGCGCGTCTCGGCGGTCGAGGTCAAGGTGCTGGCCGCCGACATGAGCCGCGCCGAAGACGTGGAGCGCATGCTCGAGGTCGCGAAGACCTTGCCGCTGGCCGCGGTGGTCCTCAACGCGGGCGTCACGCACTTCGGTCACCACCACGAGCTCGAGTGGAGCGCCTTCGACACGATGCTCCGCACCAACGTCATCGGCACCACGCGGTTGACGAGCGAGCTGGTCAAACACTTCCAGACCACCGACGCGTCGGCGCGCATCATGCTGGTCACCTCGATGGCCGGGCTGATGCCGGTGCCGTTCCAGGCGGCGTACTCGGGCACCAAGGCCTTCCTCACCGCGTTCGGTACCGCGCTGGCCCACGAGCTGCGCGGCAGCAACATCAGCGTGACCGTGTTCGCCCCCGGCGGCATCGCCACCGAGATGACCGCGGGGGAACGTTTCGGCACGTTGCGCGGCTGGCTCGCCCCGGTTGATGTGGTCGCGCTCGAGGCCCTCGCAGCGCTGGCGAGCCGGCAGCCGCTCTACGTGCAGGGCTTCATGAATCGCCTGGGGCTGTTTGCCTTCCGCTTCCTCCCCCGGAACCTGGTGATGGGTCAGGTGGGTAGGCAATACCGCGCCGCGCTCGCCGCTGAGCTGGCTGGCAGGAAGAAGTGAACGGGCAGACCGTCGGCGACCTGCGCACGCTGGTCACCCGCCGAGCAGGGTTGCGCCGCAAGGTGGCCCTGCTGGCCGCTGACGATTCACTGAAGAACGCGCTGGAGCAAAACGGCTGCACCGTGCTGGTCGACCCCGAGTCGCTCGAGGCGGTGACTGCGTTTCACCCCGACGTGGTGGTGGCCTTCGATGGCTTCGCGGCCGAAGGCGCAGCGGGCTTCACCCGGCTGGCACAGGCAGCTCCCGGCGCCGAGCTGGTGTTCTCGTTTGCCAACGCGAGCTCCTCCTCCGTGCTCCTGCGCGCGCTGCTGGGCGTGAGCCCCGCACCGACCTCGAGTGAACGTGACGTGCGCGCGTGGTTGCGCGAGGCGGGCTTCGTGGTGAGCACCCGCGACGTGGTGGTGAGCCCGCACGTCGACTCCGGGCTGTCGGCCGATACCGAGGCTGCGCTGCGCCAGTTGTTCGAGCAGCTCAACCCCGACGCGGCGGCTGACCGGTTGTTGCTGGTGGCCAAACGTGGCGCAGAGGCTTCGTTGCCTGAACGCACTCCGGGCCTCACCACGGTCATCGTCTCGGGTGGTGAAGACGCGGCTGCGCTCGAAGGCACCCTGCGTTCGGCGGCAGGTCAACTGCAGTCTCCGCTCGAGCTGATGGTCATCTCGCCGTTACCCGAGCACCGCCTGGAAGAGCTCGCGAAGGCGGCGAAGGGCAGGGCGGGGGTGACCCTGGTGCTGGTGGGGCAGGCGCCGGCCGATGCGCTCGAGCGCACCAACTTCGGGCTGACCCGCGCGCGGGGTCAGTACGTGTGTTGCCTCGAGGCGGGTGAGCTGCTCGATCGTTCGCACCTCTCGTCGTTGGTCGAGCGGCTGCAAGCGGGCACCGAAGCGTGGGCAGTGTCGTCGCCGCCTTTCGATCTCGGCCGCCGGTTCGAGCTCAAGCGCTGGCTCGACGCGGGCGCGGTGCAGCGGGGCCGCTACGTGGTGGATCGTGATCGCCTCGGGACCTTTCCGTTGAGCTTCGCCACCGGGCTCGAGCTGGGTGAAGCGATGGTGTTCTGTCGGCTGGCGGCGCTGTTTCCCCCGGCGTGGAATGCGTCAGCGCCCACGCTCGATTCGCCTCGCACCGTGAGCAGCTCGGCCTCGGCCTTGTTGGAGGCGATGCGCGCTCGCCCGCTTCGTACGATTGGCGCGCTCGAGGCTCAGCTGGCGGCTTCGGAGCCTGTCGACGTGGTCGAGGTCATCAACGAGCGACTGGCGCAGAAAAGCGAAGTGGCCGGTCGGATCTTCGGTCAGGCCCGCGGGCTGGTGGAGCGCGTACGAGATGCAGCGGAGAAGGCGCGGGCCCAGGCGAAGTCAGAGGGGCGTTGAGGCTCTCAGGTCGACTCGCTGAAGGTCCGTCTTCGAGAAGTCATCACCCTTGAAGAGCAACGGCAGCCCTGCGTGATGAGCCACTGCATACGAACAACAATCGCCGATGTTGAGCGCGGCGGGGTGCCGCCCTTTGCCGAAACGAAGCCAGGCCTCACGTGCGACGGTGGCATGCGCTGAGGTGAAAGGAACGACTTGAACCGCGAGCCGATGAAGAAGCGCGTCCCAGGTCATCAGGCCTTGTGGCCCCTTCTTGCTTCCAATGACGATCGCCGTTTCGAGCACTGAGAACGCCGAGGTCCAGAGCTCTGAAGCCGCAGCGAGGGCGCGGGCCAGGGACTCCTGCTCCGGTTCACCCAGAAGAATGGCGACGAAGGCCGAACTGTCGACCACCATCGCGTCGTTCACGGCGCCCCCGCGTCGTCGTAGCCGAGGATCTCGTCGGGCGTTCTCGGGTCGAGATCGGGCAGCGCAGCGCACTGCTTTCCGAGCTCGAGAACGCGATCGAGTTGGTGGTCGACCGACCTTCGGGCGCGGAGCCGAGCCAGCCTCTCTCGCAGTGCCTGCGCGATCGCCTCGGTCACCGTCTCATCAGCCTCCCGGGCCACGAGGCGCGCCAGCCGCTCGGCTTCTTCGTTCTTGATGTTCAGCGACATGATTAAAGAATCTTCCATATTTTCTTTATTCCGTCAATTTGACCTCAAGTATCTGTTTTTACTTTGGAATCAGGTTGAGCCCTTGCATGGGCAAGATGGTGGACGCGAGCCACAACGCGAGCAGGAACAGCCCCATGATCAACGCGCCGGTGGCCCACAAATCGATGCGCAGCCGGGCGATCCGCCCCCGCGCTTGACGCACTTCGATCACCTGACCGCTCACCTGCAGCAGCAACGAATCGGCCCCGCTCAGGGTGACCTGGTACGCCCCGTCGGCCTCTTTCACGCCGCCGCGTTCGATGAGCTGACCCAGCGGCACCGGCGCATCACCCTTGATCGACGCCGTGCCGCCCACGCCGGTGGAGAAGCGCACCTCGAGGCCCGCCTCGCTCCACGTGAAGTGCAGCCGCGCACCACCTCCGATGACGAAGTCGTCTTCAGCCCGTTCGCCCAACGAGAGCGTCTTGCGGCCACGGCCGTCGACGACCTCGGCCTCGAGGGCGCGGTCGCCCCAGTTCATGCGGATCTCCCACGTGTTCGAGGGGGCGGCGGTCGTCTTCACGAAGGCTGTCTTAACTGCTTCTCAGCTCAACTGCCCGGCTGCTGATCGCGGCGCCAGTCGAGCTGCCGTGCGGTGACGGCCTCGAGCACCGCGTGCATCTGAGCGGGCGGCGTCTCGGGGCTGATGTGCATGAAGCCGGCGGTCGTCTTCGGCGTGCCCGCGAACTCGGTGGCCAGGTTGTAGCCGAGGTAGTTGCACAGGTAGGCGCTGCGGTCGGGCGAGTAGGTGGGGTCGCTCTTGCTGGTGCCCACCACGCGTCGATCGCCGAAGGGCGTGAGCGCGTCGTCGATGGTGCCCACGGGCAAATCGGTCGAGAGCTCCTTCGCGCCACCCGCGCGCACTTCACGCTGCGTCATCTGCTGGTTGTTGCCGTCGGCCGCCGCGCCCAGGAGATTCTCGGGCCGCTCTTCGACCTGCGCTTGCCCATGGGTGACGCCCATCGAGAGGATGACGTCGGGTGGCGAGCGCCGCATCTCGGCCACGAACGCGTCGACGGCGTCGGTGGTCACGTCGAGCCGGCGGTACTCCACGATGCCGCCCTTCACCCCGGCCTCGGCCAGCTTCTGCGCCATGTTCGCCGACGGGTTGTCGGTGATGCCCATGAACGCGCCGTAGCCGGTCACCACCACCTTGAGCGGCAGCTCACCGGGTTCAAGCCCCAGGGCGGCCGGCTTGTAGAGCATCAGGTGGGCCGCGGTGTCGGTGGTGGCCGCGGCGGCGCCCTTGAACGAAGCCCCATCGAACGGCTGCACGTCGCCCTGGAGCAGCACGCCCGTCACCTGCGAAGGCAGGGCCTTCTTCACCTTCTCGAGCACCTGCGCTGCGGTCTCGCCCTTCTTGACCTGCACTGAGACGCTCTGCCCTTCGATGGCCACCTTCACCAGGCCGTCGGCCTTCGCGGTGCCCTTCATCGAGAAGCAGTTGTCGAACAGCCCCAGCTTCGCAAGGAGCCCGGGCACGCCGACCGAGTAGTTCGCGTAGCGGCCCTGCACCGAGGTCAGGCCACCGGCCTCCACGTTCACCCAGGCGTTCTTCTGGCCCATGGCCGAGAGGTGCGAGAGCAGCCGCTGTTTGGCCGGATCGTCGAAGCTGTCGGCCATCTTCACCAGCTCGGCCCGTTCGTTGGTGTCGAGGCCCCAGCCGCTGCGCGCCTTGAGGACGATCTTGTCGACCTCGGCCACGTCGACCTTGCCGTCCTTCTTGGCCTGCACCAGCGCTGCCCGGATGCCTTTGACCGTCATGGCCCAGCAGTATCGGTGGAAGACCCTCGCCCTGCCCAGCCCCGACCGCGCAATCCTCTACCCCGGGGGCCAATGTGCATTAGTTTCGGGTCTTCGATGAGCGGTGAGCTTCTCCAGATCTGGGTGCGCAACGACAAAGGGCAGGTCTACGGACCGCTCAGCCCGCCCAGCATCGAGCTGCTCATCGACAACGCCGTCATCGCCGGCCGCATGCAGATCTCCACCGACGGCGTGAACTACGTCTTCCCCGGCCGCGTACCCGGGCTGCGGATGATTTTTCCCAAGGACACCTGGGGCGACACCGTCGTGCCCGGCGAACAGCTCGACGCGCAGTGGGCCCAGGTGGTGTTGCCCGCGGCGCTCCCCAGCCTGGCGCCGACGGGTTCGATCCCTTCGGGCATCTCGGCGGCGCCCTCAGGCGGTCCAGTCGGTGGGCCGGTGGCGCGCGCTCCGGCGGGCGGGCCGACGGCGGGTCCGGGTACGAGGACGCAGCCGGGTACGAGGGCGCAGCCGGTGCGGGGAATGGCGCCCGGGCAGGTCGCTGCGGCGCGCCCCTCGAGCGTGGGCCTGCCGGTGGTGCCCTCGTCGCCTTCCGTGGCGGATTTCATGAACCTCGCGGAGCCCGCGGCCCCTGCCTCGGTGCGGCCTTCCGTCGCGGCGCAAGCGCCCGCCCGCGCCGCCACCAGCTCCAGTGGCTCTGGCTTGCGGCCCGCTCCTGCCGCGCCCCCCGCGGGTTCTTCGCCGGTGCCTGGCTCGGGCAACCTGGGGGAGCACTCGACGCAGAAGCTGTACTACCTCGCGGCGGCTTCCGAGGTGAACGGGCTGCTGACGGTGGTGCTGCCCGACCGTGAGCTGGTGGTGCACTTCAAGAAGGGCAACCCCGAGTACGTCGACTCGACCCACGTCGAAGACTCGCTCGACACGTTCCTCATCGCGCAGAAGCTCGCCACGTCGGCGCAGATCGATCAGGCCCAGGCGCAGAGCGCTCGTTTCGGCGGAGAGCTGCTGGGGGCCTTGTTCGGCCTGGGCCTGCTCAACCCCAACGCCGTCTTCCAGCACCTGGGCCAGCGCGCGGGCCTGCTGCTCAACCGCGTGCTCACCGCCGAGCAGGGCACCTTCACGTTCGATCTCGAAGAGCTGCCTGCTGCGCGTTCGATGCCGATGGGCAACAAGTGGGCGGTGTATCTCGAGGCGCTGCGCAAGGTGCCGGTGTCCGACGTGCGCCGGCGCATCAGCCGCGCGCTCGAGCTGCCCGTGATGAAGGGCGGCGGCCGGGTGCCTGCGAGTGACCTGCGCCTGACTCCACAAGAGACCCGCGCCCTCAACTACTTCGACGGCGTGCGCTCGCTTCAGCAGTTGATGCGAGACGTGCCCGCGGAGGCCGACACGGTTCTGCGCACGGCGTGGATGCTCGAGCCCCTCGACCTGGTCTCCTATGCGAGCGCCAACTCGAACGCGACCAGGGCCTCGGCCGCGCCGCCACCGGCCCCGCCGAAGCCGGTGAGCTCTGCGCCCGCTTTTCCCCAACCGGTGGTGGCCGCGGCGGCTGCGCCTCAGCCCGTCAATCCGCCCGTGGTGACCACGCCTCAGGCCGCCCCGGCCCGGCCCGCGGCTGCGCCCGGCAACCCCGCGCAGGCGCCGAAGCCCGCGATGCCGTACCCGGGCGCACCTCAGGCTGCTGCCCCTCAGCGCCCGCCCCCGCAGGTGATGAAGCCTGCGGCCGCGGCCCCTCCGACTCCGGCAGCGACTGCGGCGAGCGGGGCGGCCGAGGTGAAGTCACTCCAGGCCACGTACGACTTGATGAAGAAGCAGAACTTCTTCGAGGTGCTGGGGCTCAAGCGCGACGCCGACGCGGGGGCAGTGAAGATCGCCTACCTGAAGGCCGCGCGCAGCTACCACCCCGACACGGTGGCGCCCGGGTCTCCCGAGTCGCTGGCCAAGCTGAAGGCAGATGTCTTCGCGCTCATCGGCGAAGCCAACCGCACCTTGTCTGACCCCGGGCTGCGCAAGGAATACACCGCAGAGCTCGAGGCGGGCGGTACGGGCTCGAAGGTCGACATCGAGAAGATCCTCCGCGCCGAAGAGGTCTTTCAGAAGGGCCGCATTCTGGTGCAGGCGCGCAAGTACGCCGACGCGGTGAAGATGTTCGACGAGGCGGTCGGCTGTAACGCAGACGAGGCCGAGTTCTACGCCTGGCGTGGCTACGCGAAGTTCCTCGCGGCCACCGACCGCAAGGCCGTGCACACCGAGGTGATGCGCGACCTGAACCTCTGCGTGGCGAAGAACCCGAACGTCGCGGCGACCTATTTCTTCCTCGGCTTCGTGGCGCAGAAGAACGGTGACGAGAAGACCGCGATGTTGAACTTCAAGAAGTGCGTCGCGCTCGACCCCAAGCACATCGACGCCCAGCGCGAACTGCGATCCTTCAAGAAATGAAGCCAGCCCGGGCGGCTTCATTGTACGAGCGGGACTCCATGGCATTGAACGGCAAGCAGAAGCGGCAGCTCCGGGCGCTGGGGCATCACCTCTCGGCAGTGGTCCTGGTGGGCAGCGACGGGGTCACCGAGGGTGTCATCGGCGCGGTGACGCAGGCGCTCAAGGATCACGAGCTCATCAAGGTGAAGATCGCCGAAGAGGAACGCGACGGCCGCAAGGCGTCGGTGCAGAAGCTGGCTGAAGGCAGCGGGAGCGAGGTGGCCCAGACGATGGGTCGCACGGTGCTGCTCTTCAAACAGAAGAAGAAGAACTCGAAGATCGCCCTGGTGAAGTAGGCCGCCACCGGTCTCCCCGAGCCCAAGTCGAGGGGGCACTTGCAGTGCGAGGCAAAAGTACTCCCTCGACTCCGCTCGGGATGAGCGGTGTCCGTTCGTTATTTCGATCAACCCTGCTCTCGGGAGGAACGGCTACCGAATTCCCTCGCCGGCGAGCTTCGCAGCCGCGGACAACTTCGTGAGCAGCTCAGGCGGGAAGTACTGACGCCGCGCTTCACCTTCACCCGCGCGCGCCGCTTCCACCGTCTCCACGTAGCCGCCATACCCATCGGCCAGCGAGATGAGCCGGGTGCTGTCTGACTGCTCTTCCAGCACCAGGCCCGCGGCATACGACGCCTCGAAGGGCACCAGCACAAACCGCACCTCTCCCAGCCGCAGCGCGTGGACGACCGCGATGTCTTCCGCGTCGTCGCACAGCGCGTTCTCCGCCGCGGCCACGAAGGCGCCGGGCACCACGCGCCGGGCATCGGGCCGGGGCAGGCCCACGTGCACCTCGCTCCACGCCGCGTCGAGCGCAGGAGGCTGGGCCGCGGTGGGCAGCGCGCGCACGAGGGTCTCGAGCCGCGAGGCCGCCGCTTCAGGCGTGGGCAGCAGCGCCCGATCGATGCTCGCGTTTCCACCCGCGCCTTGCAGCACGAAGGTGATCGGCCCCTGTTCACGCTCGAGGCGTTCGGCGAGCAGGCCGGGCCAATCGGGGTGCAGCCCTTCAGGCTGGCGCGCGACGAGGGTGGGGTGGGCCGCTGCGATGATCAGTTGCGCCACGGGCCCGGCTTCGTCATCGAAGCGAAGCCGGGTGACGCGGCGATCCACCGCCGTGCCCGAGCGCGGGGTCGAGACGCCTTCGGTCAGTTGCTGGCCCACCTCGAGGCGCGCAGGTCTGACCGCCGCGGTGGCCACGGTCAGCGCTTCACGGCCCGCGTCGACCAGCACCTGAAAGTCGGCAGACGCGTAGTGGCCCAGGGCAGCGAGCTCTGAAGCAAACCGCGGGTCGAACCCCGAAGGCCCGGAGTGCGTGTGCGTGGCGATCACCCAGGTGGGGAACGCCTGGCCCTTGCCAATCGCGTCGCGCAACTGCGGGGGAATGAGCAGCACGTCGAGCAGCACCAGCCCCAGCCGCTGGCCGCCCACGTCGAGCACCAACGCGCGCGCGAAGAGTGGACTGAGGGCAGAGTCGACCGTCGAACGCCGCGGGCCGTACCCGCCCACGGTGGTGGGGAAGAGGGGCTGCAACTGCCGTTTCGCCGCGCCGACCTGCAGGTTTCCCTGGCCGCGCGCCAGGTGCGTCAGTGCGGGCGGGGTGGCGGCCCACGTGCCGCAGCGATCGACCGACGCGGTGCCCCACCCGAGCAGTAACGCCGCGCTGACAGCTCCGAGTGCGATGAGGAGACGGCGCTTCACGTGAACGATGGCTGTACCAGAAACCACCTCACCGCGGCTTCATCGCCTCTTCCAGCGCAGCCGCCCAGCAGCACCTCAAAAGCAAAGGGCCCGGACCTTTTGGTCCGAGCCCCAGGTCCCGTCAGCGCCAGCCCGGTCGGCGGCGCGCAGGAAACGTCTTACTTCTTCTTCTTCTTCGCAGGCTTCGCGGGGGTGGGCTCAGCGGCCTCGGGGGCCACCTCAGCTTCGGGAGCAGCAGCGACATCTTCAGCAGGCAGTTCCTTCTCGTCGGCGAGCTGGTCGGCGATGGCAGGCGCGTTCCCCTGGCTGCCGATCTCGAACTCGTACGAGTAGCCGCCCTTCACCTTGAAGTTGTCGGCCAGGAAGACCTTCACCTTGTAGGTGCCGGCCTTCACGTCGACCATCGTGCTCGCGTTGCCGCCGACGCCGCCTGAGACGTTGGCGATCTCAGCGCCCGTCGAGTCGGAGACCATCAGGCCGGGATCGAACGAGACCTTCTTGGCGGGCGCGTACACGGTGAGGTCGTACTTGCCCGGCTTGGTGACCGTCCACGTGAAGGTGTCATCTTCGGTGACGTTGTCGGTGCAGCGCACGCGGGTGTCGGTCATCTCGGAGGGGCACGAAGAGCCCACCGCGTTCGGATCAGCGGCCGGCGCGAAGATCATCGCGGGGATGGAGAGCAGCGAGGCGATGCCGCCGCCGATGAAGCTGAACTTCTTGCGCTTCTCGAGGCCGCCGAGCAGACCCTCACGGCCCTTGGCCGAGGTCATCATCGAGCGCCAACCCGGCTTGACCAGCGACGCGCCCTCGAGCTTGCCGAGCACGAACAGGCTGCCTTCGACCGGCACGTACTTCTCGGTCGCCTTGAAGCCCGTGGTCCAGCCCTTGTCAGAGCCGATCACCGGCACGTCGTACGAGTACTCGCCGAACTGAATGTGCGAGCTGCCCGAGTGACCGTTGAGCTCCTTCTTGAAGCCCTCCTTCATGTTGTCGAAGTCAGCGCCTTTGCTGACGTCGATGTTGAAGGGGCCCGAGCCGTCGTCGAGGCCGAAGATCGCGCCGCCCTTGATGGTGTCGAGCGTCTCAGTGCCCTTGACCGTCTTGGTGCCGTCCTGGGTGGTCTCGGTCTTCTCGTACATGCGCTCGACCTTCAGCTCGTACGCGAGGCAAGGCTGCTTGCTGGCCGGCGAGAGGAGCGTGACGGCAGGCGCGATGACCTTGCCTTCGGTCGACATGGCGCCCTTGGGGTCTTCCGACACCGGGTTCTTCGCCAGCTCGCCCGTCTTCTTGAAGGGAGCGGCGAGGACGCGCTTGGCGGCCATCATGTTGTACAGACCAAAGCCCAGGACAGCCAGGCCGACGATGAGAAGGACAATGCCCATTCGATTCACTCCAATGTGAGGCCGCGCGTGGCGGCGGAAGGTGCTGCGATTCGGGCTGTCGTTGTTCCCACCCGGCGCGGACATTACCCATCGCACCCCGCACGAGTGAAAAGCGCGTTTGGGAAAAGATTCGCGCTCAAAATCCACAGGTTTGGGGGCGATGAATGCGCCCTGAAAATTCAGTAGCTCCAGGGCACCTTCGAGAAGTCCCGCTTTCGTTTGCCAACGAAAGCATCGCGGCCTTCACGGGCCTCGTCGGTGCCGTAGGCGAGGCGGGTCGCTTCACCGGCGAACAGTTGCTGGCCCACCAGGCCGTCGTCGGGGAGGTTCAGGCCGTACTTGAGCATCTTGATGGCGGTGGGGCTCTTCGAGTTGATCTCTGCAGCCCAGTCGAGCGCGAAGTCTTCCAGCTGCGCGTGCGGCACCACCGCGTTGACCATGCCCATGGCCATGGCTTGATCAGCGCTGTGGTCGCGGCCCACGAAGAAGATTTCTCTCGCGCGCTTTTGCCCGACCTGGCGCGCCAGCAGCGCCGAGCCGTAGCCTGAGTCGAAGCTCGCCACGTCGGCATCGGTCTGCTTGAAGATCGCGTGCTCCTTGCTGGCGATGGTCATGTCGCAGACCACGTGCAGCGAGTGCCCACCCCCCACGGCCCAACCGGGTACCACCGCGATGACCGCCTTGGGCATGAACCGAATCTGCCGCTGCACTTCGAGGATGTGCAGGCGGCCCAGCCCCGCGGGGTCGAGGTCTTTGTCTTCGGGGGTGTACTGGTAGCCGTCCTTGCCGCGAATGCGTTGATCGCCGCCTGAGCAGAAGGCCCAGCCGCCGTCTTTGGGTGAGGGCCCATTGCCGGTCAGCAGCACCACGCCCACGTCGGTCATGAAGCGGGTGGCCTCGAAGGCCTTGAACAGCTCGTCGACGGTGCGCGGCCGGAAGGCGTTGCGCACCTCGGGCCGGTCGAAGGCGATCCGCACGACGCCGCTGTCACGGCTGTCCTCTCCCCCGCGGGAAGCGGTGTGCCGGTGGTAGGTGACGTCGGTCAGGTCGAACCCTTCGACCTTCCGCCACTGGGTCGGGTCGAAGATGTCGGAGACGGTCTCGCGTGCCATGCTCGGGAATCTAGTGTTCGAGTCCGCGCACGTCGTCAGCATCCCCATGCGGGTGCGCTTCCGCGGCATCGACGTCCGCGAGGTCCTGCTGCTGGAGGGCCCCGCCGGCTGGGGTGAGTTCTCCCCGTTCCTGGAGTACGACGACGTCGAGTCCTCGCGCTGGCTGGCGGCGGCGCTGGAGGCTTCGCACGTGGGCTGGCCGGCTCCCGTACGGGACTCGGTCCCGGTCAACGCGACCGTCCCGGACGTCCCGGCCTCGGCTCTCGACGCGGTGCTGGCCCGCTTCCCCGGGTGCACCACCGCCAAGGTCAAGGTCGGCG
>JAYVFP010000023.1:0-19758 GCA_043773025.1 Archangium sp. | reverse complement strand
CTCGCCGGTGTAGAGGTCGCGCACGCGGTGCGCGCCAGGGAACTTCGACTTCGAGCAACTGATGATTGCGAGCGGCCAGCGACGTTGCAGCGCCGCGGGATACTGCTCGTCGAGCGCGAGAAAGCTCGCGGCGAAGGTGGTCATGTCTGTGCCTTTCGATGATGGGTGGGGGAGGAGGGTGCCGGTGTTCGCGCGCAGCACCGCCTCAGCGGGCGCTGGGCTGACGCGTTGCTGCTCGACAAAGAAACCAAGCCGCCAGCGCTCGCTCTAAGGTGGGAAGCATGGGCGGGAAGGCGATGAGCGCTGGGTTGCACCTTGTGGCGATCGTTCTGCTTCTCGCCGGGTGCCTGCACGTGAAGACGCCGGGCGAACGCCTCGGTGGCGCTGGGGCGCTTCAGGCCATCGGCGAGTACCAGCGGGCCCTCGATGAACTGCGTGCCTTGCAGAAGGAGACACCAGCTGGCGACACGGTGATGCGCTCGGTGCTGCACCTTCGCGTCGCTGAGCTGCTGCTCCTCTTCAAGCGCACAAAGGAAGCAGCAGCCGAAGCCCGAAGTGGGTTGGCGTTAGACCCGCGGGTCGACCCTTCCGATTGGTGGTCGAGGGTTCTGGTGTTTCTCGATGACAACAAGACCGCCGAAGCCGCCGTTGCCCTTAGAAAGGCAGTGGGGATCTCTCGCATCGACGTCACTGAATTCGCGACGGCCTCGTGGCTGGCTCCACTCCGGTCAATGCCCGGCTATCGCAACATCGTCGCCGCGGTACTGCTCAACGCGGGGCGGGTTGAAGAAGAACAGCTGCAGCTTTTGAACGCGGTTGGCGGGGTCAACCTTCAGCCGCTGCAAGTCATCATCGCGGCGCCCGAACGCGCTCAGGGTGCATGTTCGCTCGCGGTCGTGCAGCTCAGAGAGCCCCTCGCGGCCCCGCAGCCAGCGACGCGCGTTGTGGGCGAGCTGGTGTTGCCGCGCGTCGAGGGCACTGGGCTCGAGTTCCAAAGGGAGGTCGTCACAACCACCGTTGAGACCAGATTCAGCGGAGGCGGCTCCACAGCGCACACCTCAAGTTCCGGTGTCTACTGGGGCAGCAGCTTGCTCTCGGTGTGGGGTGTCTCGAACTCGACGATTCGCACCGAGGAGAGCGTGCCCACGACGATTCACTCCGTCGTGCTCAACCCGCAGGGGCTGTTCGCCGTCTACCAGTACGAAGGCCTCGACCAGGCACTGCCGCAGAACCGGGTCGCGGTCATCTTCGGGTGCCTGCGCGAGGTGGCGCCGCTTCCGCGAGCAACGCTCCAGCAGCAGCGCGCTCCCGTCTTCGAGGTGGTGGCGTACACCCCCTTCGCAGCTGGGGGGCTGCCGATACGTCGGGCGCCGGGCGAGGCGGTGCTCACGCAGTAGCTCGCCAAGCAGCCTCAGCACCGCACGGTCGAAGCCTTTTTCATGTGCCCCCAGTGTGCCCCTCCAGCGCGGAATCAGAGTCGCCGACACGGAACACGACGGGACGAGGCGGAACGGGTTTCGAGTGAGATCAGAGCGATAGAGGGTAACGGCGCGTCCTGCTTGGGGTTTCCATCGCCCTGATCTTTTTTCGATTCCCGGCGCCTCCACAATCAAGACCGCTCCCGCTGTTTGGGGGCGGTTTTGTTTTGTCCGCTGTTCATGTCTGCACGCGCCTCCCCCCCCCGAGGCCGAACAGACCAACAGACGCGACCACCAGGACGACGGATCTTGCGCGAGCCGGTTGGGGCAGAAGGCTCGTGCCACGAGCCAGCGGACCCCGCGCGTGGCAACTATTCGCGCTGCGGCAGCCCCAGGAGCGTGATCATTCTCGCAGGTGCGCCCGGCGCGCGTGGTCGGTTGATCTCCCAGCGGTAGTCGGGTGCTTCCAAACCAACCAGCAGCTCTTTCAAGTCGTCCTCCGAATACGTGCGCGCGTTCGACACCGCGCCGTCCCACGCGATCACGAGCGGGAGCACGGGAATCAGGTACGTGAGCAGCACCTGCCGCAGCCGAAGCGGGCGAATGAACGGCGTCATCAGGAACACCATCAGCACGATCGCGGGAATGGCCGTCCACCACAGCCAACGCGGCTGCGAGTTGTCGCTGATCTCCATCACGCACAGCGCCTGCCGCCTCTCGAACGCATCCTGAAGAATGCGCCGCGCCACCTTCGGAGGCATGTGATGAAAGCTGCCGATCATCGTCCGCACGCCTCGCAGCCCTTCGGGAACCTGGCCCGCATCCACTGAACTCGAGTGGTACCTCACGTGCGCCGTCGCACTCGCTGCGTTGATGCGCTCCGCAGCTTCCGTGTTCGGAAAGAGATCGGTCAGCGTCACGCTCGGCACGACGCCGTGGTTCGCGGCAAGTTCCACCGCGGTCTTCGGCAACGGCCCGCCCGCGCCCGAGCAGAGATCGACGATCTCCACCGTGCCCGTCGCCTTCAACGCACGCGCGAGCAGCGGGGCGAGTACGCGATGCGTCTCCATCACGCGGTGCATGGTGGCGATGTAGAGGGTCAGGCACTCCCGGATGCTCCCGGGGAACCAGCGGAAGTCTTCGAACTCGAACAGCGACATGCGCTTCATGAGGGCGGCGTCTCGTAGCACTTCAGTATCGGGGCGATGCTCCCGATAAGCCCGCGCTGCTGCGAAGTCTGGCAAGGTGGGCCTCATGGATTCCCGCCCGACCGACTTGTCTGTGGAACTCGCCGAACTCCGCGCCCGCCTCGCGAGCCTGGAAGCCGAACGCACCTCCGCGCGTGGACGCGTGCGTTGGGCCGGCGCCGCCGTCGTCATCGCCGTGCTCGTCGGCACCGCGGCGTCGGCAGCGAGCGGCGCGTGCCCCAACGGGCTCCCGTTCTGCTTCACCAGCGACACCCCGGCGCTCGCGTCTGAGGTGAACATGAACTTCATGCAGCTCAAGGAGTGGCTCGAGTTGAAGGTCGGCACGGTCGCCGCCCCGGTGAGGATCACCACCGGCGCCACCGTGAGCACCATCACCCCACCCACGCAGGCGACCCGCGCGCTCTTCGTCAGCGCGAACACCTCGGGAAACACCGATCCCATCGTCGACTTCCGCCACGACAACCTCACGCAAGGCGTCGGCATCGGCTGGAACTCAGTGGTCGCCACGGGCACCAACGCGAACCAGAGTCTGTTTCTCGTACCCAAGGGCTCGGGCCAGGTCGTCATCCCGAGCGACCTGAACGTGGGCGGCAACCTGAACGTGGGCGCGACGACCGCCTCCTGCACGACCGGCCCCTGCTACTGCACGGGGGGCATGCACCCGCTCAGCTGGACAGGCACCTGCAACGGCGCGGGCGTCGCGGTCTATTCGGTCTTGCCCGTCACTTCGAATGGGCAGCGAGGCATCGATGTGCAGTGCATCACCTCGAACTTCGCCGGCTTCGCCCCGATGCGGAACATGGTCGTCACCTGCTCGAGGCTCATGACTCAGTGATGTGCCAACGAGGAACACGGTTCGTTCTCGTAACGTCGAGCGCACCCGGGGTTACCGCTCCGTAATTCCATCGGGTTGCCAGTTGAGCTGAGCGCCTTCGCTCGTCACTCTGGGTGCATGACCAGCTTGACCCCTCATGTGGCAGGTCCCCGGAATTCGGGTTCGCGGCAGATGCGTCGCCTCATGATCGTGGATGACGACCCCCGGTTAGCGCACACCGTCGCGAAGCTGCTGGGGACGCGCGGCTTCACCGTCACGGCCTTCTCGTCTCCGCATGAAGCGCTCGCTGCACTGCGGGCGGAACCCACCGACTTCGACGTCGTGCTCACCGACCTGACGATGCCAGAGATGAAAGGACAGGATTTCATCGCTGCCCTTCGTGATTTCTGCCCTGACATGCCCATCATCGTTTCCAGCGGCGCCTTCGTCGATGCGCAGGCCCGCGCCCGGCTCGGAGTCACCGAGGTCTTGCTGAAGCCCTGGCGCCTGGAAGACGCGATCGAGGCGGTCAAGCGTCTCGAAGATCAAATACACGCGGCAGACGAACCGCATTGAGCGAGCTCAGCGGTTGGGGTTGATCAGGTACTTCGCCCCCGTGGCCCGCTGCGAGTACGCGCGCGCGATGTCGGCATCGAGCACCTCGGCCAGCGAGAGCTCCTTGGTGAACTGCGTGGCGAAGGTCGTCTTGAGCCCCTTTGCCACGCGCGCCTTCAGCCTGGCCGCGGCGTCGTGGCCGATGCGAGCGAGGAAGTGCATCATCAGCCAACCGCTCACAGCCCACGCCATGCCCAGCGTGCGGGGCAGCGTGGTGGGGCTCAGATCGAGCGCGCCGTAGAGGTAGACCTGCTTGTGCGTCGAGCTCCCATAGCGGCTGTAGCGGTTCGACTTCTTGCTGAGCGACTTTTCCATCGCCGCGAGGATCTGACCTGCCAGCGGGCCACCCCCAATCGCATCGAAGCCGAGCGTCGCACCGGTCGCGTCGATCGCCTCGAGCAACTGCGCCGCGAACTCAGGCGAGCTCGAATCACAGACACTCGTGGCGCCCAGCCCGCTGAGCAAGACCGCCTGCTCCGGCTTGCGCACCACGTTGACCAGCGGCACGCGCTCCTCGAGGCACAAGCGCACCAACATCTGCCCCAGGCTCGAGGCCGCCGCGGTGTGCACCAGCGCGTGATGCCCCTCGAGGCGCATCGTTTCGACCATGCCCAGCGCGGTCAGTGGATTGACGAACGCCGACGCCCCTTCGGCGGCCGTGAGGCCCTCGGGCAACACCATCAGCGCGTCGACCGGCACGGCGCGGTACTGCGCGTACATCGAGTGTCCCAGCGTGGCGACCTTCTTCCCCAGCAGCGCCTGCGCGCGCAGCGACGGGCCCGCGGCCACCACTTCACCCGCGCCCTCATTGCCCACCGCCATCGACACGCCCACCCGCGGGGCGAGCGAAGGCAGCACCTTCGGGTGAATCGTGCCGGTGAGCACCGGATGTTCGGTCGTGCCGGTCGCGGTCAACGAGCCCGGATCTGCAGGACCCAGCAGCAGGCCGAGGTCGGATGGATTGATGGGCGTGGCGGTGATCTTCACCAGCACCTCGTCTTCCCCGAGCTGCGGCAGGGGCACGGACACCAGGTTGAGCTGCAGCCGGCCGTCGGCGTGAACGGTCGAGCGCAGCTCGAGATTGCTCTGTGGGGTCACCATGCCGGTGGCGTAACGCTCTTGGCGGTGCTGCGCGAGCCTCACGCCATGATCGCCATCCGCAGCCCCTTCTTGTCTTTCAAGGCGGGGGCAGCCGGCAACATCAGCGCCTGCTCGCGTAAGATTCGCTGGGCAGTGCTGAGGCACGCCAGCGCGTCGATGAGGTCGTCCCTGCCGAGCTTTGCAGGTGAGAGCTTCTTTCGTTCTTCGTCGGGCTTGATGCGGCGCAGGGCAAGGCCGTGCTTGCACCTGTGCCGCTCGATCGGCCGGGGTCAGGAACACCCCTGAATACAGTGATGAGTCAGGGCTGACCTCCCGAGGGTTTCGGGCGAATCCGAAAGACCATCGAGAGATCAGCCGGTTCGACTGACTCAGGGGTTGGCCGCACCCTTGCTGAGGGGGGAACCCGTCCCCAACCAAGGTGAACCTCACATGACCTCGCTCATCCCCACCCAGACCCGCAAAGCCAAAGTGCTGGTCGTCGACGACGACAAGATCGTGCTCCGCGCGGTGTCCGAAATTCTCTCTCGCGAGGGCTATCAGGTCGTGGCGATCGACGACGCGGTCGAGGGCCTGTCGGCGGTGAAGGACCCTTCCATCGACGTCGCGTGCCTGGACATCAACATGCCGCACCTCTCGGGCATGGATCTGCTGAAGGCCATCAAGCAGTGCCGGCCCGACGTCGAGGTGATCATGATGACCGCCTTCGCCACCGTTGAGACCGCGGTGCAGGCCGTGAAGGTCGGCGCGTACGACTACCTCACCAAGCCCTTCGAGAACATCGACGTGCTCTCGCTGGCCGTCGCGCGCGCTGCCGAAAAGAAGGCGCTGCACGATCGCACCCGCGTGCTCGAGGAGGCGCTCGCGGGCCGCAACCAGTTCGAGGATCTCGTCGGCCAGTCGTCGCAGATGCGCTCGGTCTACAAGCTGGTCGAGACGGTCAGCTACTCCACGGCCACCGTGCTCATTCAGGGCGAGAGCGGCACCGGTAAAGAACTGGTCGCGCGCGCGATTCACTACCGCAGCCCCCGCAAGGACAAGCCCTTCGTCGCGGTGAACTGTTCGGCGCTGACCGACACCCTGCTGGAAAGCGAGCTGTTTGGTCACATGAAGGGCAGCTTCACGGGCGCGGTGAACAACAAGAAGGGCCTGTTCGAAGCGGCTGACGGCGGCACCATCTTCCTCGACGAGATAGGCGACATCCCCGCGGCGACCCAGGTGCGCCTGCTGCGCGTGCTGCAGGAGGGCGAGGTGAAGCGGGTCGGCGCCAACGACACCTTGAAGGTCGACGTGCGCGTGATCGCCGCCACCAACGTGGATCTCGCCAAGGCCAAAGAGACGGGCAAGTTCCGCGAAGACCTCTTCTATCGCCTGAACGTCATCACCGTGCAGTTGCCCCCGCTGCGTGATCGCCCAGACGACATTCCCATGCTCGCCCAGCACTTCCTCAAGCTCTACGCGACGAAGGCCGGCAAGAAGGTCACCACCATCACCCCCGGCGCGATGGAAGCGCTCACCACCGCGCGCTGGGTCGGCAACGTGCGCGAGCTGGAGAACTGCATGGAGCGCGCGGTGGTGCTCTGCGCGGGCCCCCAGGTCGAGCTGGAAGAGCTGCCCCCCGAGATCCGCAACAACCGCCAGGCCGGTGGCAACGTCGAGGTCTTCAGCCTCGCGCACCTGCCCTACGCAGAGGCCAAGAAGCTGGCCATGCGCGCCTTCGAGCGCCGCTACCTGTCCACGCTGCTGGAGCGTGCGGGCAACAACGTCTCGCAGGCTTCGCGTGCGGCGGGCGTCGATCGTTCGAACTTCCGCCGGCTGCTCAAGCAGTACGAGGTCGGTGGGCGCAGCATGAAGGGTGACTCGGAGGTCGACGACAACGAGTCGGATGACCTCGCCGCCTGATCAATCACCGGTCGGAGACGCGGCCATCAGCAGTTCATCCCTCAGTTGATGAGCCACCTGGGTGAGCCCTACTACGCAGCGCTGCTCAGCGCGGCGGAGTTGCACGGCGCGGCCCACCAGCGCCCGCAGGCCTTCCAGGTGATGCTCAAGGCCAACCGGCGACCCATCGAGTGTGGCGCCGTTCGGGTCCAGTTCATCGCGAGGAAGGACGCTGAGAAGACCGCCGTCGTCGAGAAGAACACGCCTCGCGGATCACTTCGTGTCGCGTCACCCGAGGCCACGGCGCTCGAGTTAGTGGGGTACGCAGACCAGTGCGGCGGCCTCGACAACGTCGCGTCCGTCCTCGGAGAACTCGTCGACGCGATCGACGCGGAGAAGCTCGTGACTGCCGCGCAGAGGAGCCCCATCGTCTGGGCCCAGCGGCTTGGGTACCTCCTCGACCTGACGGAGCACGCTGAGCTCGCTGAGGCCCTCTTGCCCCTCGTGAAGGAACGCGCGCACAGCGCCCGTCTTGCGCGATCGACTTCGGGGAAGGGCGCTGCTCGCAGCCAGCGCTGGAAGCTGGCCGCCAACGTCGCCGTGGGGACCGAGCCTTGATTCCCAAGGACTTCGTCACCGAGTGGCGAGCGCACGCTCCATGGGTGACTGACCGGCAGGTGGAGCAGGACCTCGTCATCTCGCGAGCCCTGGTGGCGCTCTTCTCGCGGCCGGCGATCGCGAACGCCGTCGCGTTCCGCGGCGGGACGGCGCTCTACAAGCTGCACCTGCGCCCGGCCGCCCGGTACTCCGAGGACATCGACCTCGTGCAGACCCAGGAGGGTGGCATCGGCCCCGTCCTCGATGCCCTCGACGGATGGCTGGGTGAGCCGAAGTCTTTTCGACCTCGGGCTCGCCTTGAAGCACGAAGGTGTCTCACCCGCTCGCGTGGTCGAGGCCTTCTCTCGCTATATGACCGAGGGCGGCACCACCGTTTCCCGTGCAGTGTTCGAGCAGAACCTGATCGCGAAGAAGTCCGACACCGTGTTCACCGCGGACATGACGCCGCTGCTCGCGAGCGGGCAGACGTGGAGCTTCGACGAGGCCTTCGAACTCGTCTGGCGCGAGCTGGTCGGCCGGCTCCCAGGTGCGCCGTGGCAGGGGCGCTGACCGCTGACCCTCACTGAAGCTGGCGCCCAGGTGGCGAGCGCGGCGCAGGAGACGAGTCGAGCCGTCGCGCCGTGAACGACGAGTCATCGCCGCAGTGCTTGAAGATTCGGCCGACGAGCGACCCATCAGCCTCCAGGCGAGCCCAGCCACGCCCGGACGCGTCGTCGCGGTCGTCTCCGCCGAACCATGAGAACTCGACCGTTGGTCGGCCCTCTGCTTCCGAGTACCGACAGTCGAGTCCACCCTCGATGGCGACGAACCGCATGGAGCCATGGCGCTCCGCGAACTCGATGTACCCGGGCCCCATCAGGTCGATGGCCTCCTTGTCCCACACCTCCATTTCCTCGATGCGCCAGCGACCCGACAGCGACGGCGAAACACTGTTGCGTGGCAGTTCCGGGGCGATGACCTCCACGTCCGGGACCGCTCGTTCGCTGTGGTTGGCGGTGGAGTCCTGCCAGTGAGTGATCATGCCGTTGAACTCGCACTCGGAGCAGCGCCACTCCACCTCGGAGTAGCCGGCGTGACGCTCGATGAGAATGACGCCAGGGCATGCGCGTCGACCGGGCCTGCACCGACAACGCAGGGGACTTCGGATTCGCGCCTTCGGGCCCTCCATCGACGCGACCATCACGATGCTGGTGAGGAACGCATGCAGCGAGCGCCCCGTTGCGATTTCGTCGGAGTCGACCTCGGGAAGGTGACGGAAATCGGTGATGATGGTCTTCGCGGTACTCGCCATTCGTCGCACGCTACGTCATCCGATGCCCGGCTTCTTCAGTGGAGTACTTTCGCCCTCGTGTACCGACCGACACCGTCAGAGGTGAAGCGTGCGCTTCGCGTGCGGCGGGCGTCGATTGTTCGAACTTCCGCCGGCTGCTCAAGCAGTACGAGGTCGGTGGGCTCAGCATGAAGGGTGACGTGGATGTCGACGACAACGAGTCGGATGACCTCGCGGCCTGATCACCTCGGCATGAAGCGGGTGGTCCTTCACATCGAGGGGAGTCACTGGGGCGGGGCGGTGGCGGGAGGAAGGATTCGCGGGGGGAGCGCGAGACCAGGTTCCGCGAGGCGGGCCTCGGCCTGCTTGGGGGTGGAGTGGAGGCTTCTGATGGTGCGGCGGCCGCCACAGGGGCAACGCAACACGTCGTTGCCGAACGTGTGCTGATGAAGCTGGGCCCAATTCAGGTGACTCCACAAAGCCAACGCCCTGCCTTGAGCCTCTTGTGCTGCACCGCGATGGTAGCTACCGTTGGTAGTTACCATGGACACCGCAAAACTCTTCAAGTCAGGTCGCAGCCAAGCCGTGCGGCTCCCGCGTGAGTACCGCATGGCTGGGCAGGCGGTCGCCGTGCGGCATTTCGGCTCTGGGGTCCTCTTGCTCCCGCTGAAGGAGGGTTGGGACACGCTCGAGGAGGCGCTGAGCGACTTCGAGCCAGGCCTGAAGTTGCGGCGCGAACAACCCGCGCAGCAGCGCCGGAAGGCCCTCAAGCCGTGAAGTACCTGCTCGACACGGACATCTGTATTGCGCTCATCAATGATCGACCCCCGGGGGTTATCGAGCGGTTTCGCCGCCACCAGATTGGCGACATCGGAGTGTCGAGCATCACGGTCAGCGAACTGGCCTTTGGCGTGGCGAAGACCAACTCGAAACGCAATGCGCACGCGCTCGAGAAGTTCCTGCTGCCGCTCGAGATCATGCCCTTCACAGCCGAGGCCGCTTTCGTCGCGGGCACCGTTCGAGCGGTGCTCGAGAAGCGGGGCAAGCCCATCGGGCCGATGGACTTGTTGATCGCTTCGCACGCGAAAGCGCTGGGGGTCACGGTGGTCACCAACAACACGCGTGAGTTCGCCCGGGTGCCCGGGCTCAAGGTTCAGAATTGGGTGACCGACGCCTGAGCACGAGTCAGATGACCTCGCCGCCTGAGACCTACCGTTCGGTGACTGAGACCTCAGCGAGCACCCAGGGCTGCACCACGCTGGCGCGGGTACTCGCCCGAAGGAACGCGCGCGTAGGCATGGAGACGTGAAAAGAGTCCCAACTGCCGAGCACCTTCACGCTCAGGCCCCGTTCTTCGAGCGCGGTTTTGGTGGCCGCGGCCATCAGCACCCGGGCCGGGCCTGTCTCCGCGGTCATCTTCCTGGTGTCATCCGCGGTCCAGTTCACGACCTCAGGGCCGTGAAGATGAAACGCGAACGTGCGTGACTCGACCTCGACCAGCGCCGTCGGCAACGGAGGGAGCGTGTTGGCCAGCGCCGCGGCTTCCCGGCCGACCTGGTGTTGGAGCAGAAAGGGCAAGTAGCAGTGGAGCAGCGCGAGGTTGACCGCCACGGCTCCCACGAACGCGCGGCCGACGGTGGCCTGCAGCGTCAGGCCGCGGAAGAGGAAGAAGCTCGCCGCTGAGCTCGCCAGGACCAGGGCGATCACCCACGGGTAGTTCGTGGGCTCGACGATCCACAACAGCCCCGCGGTCGCGACCGGCATACCGAGGGTGACGACGAGACCCAGCCCCACGGTCCACTTCACGTTTTCCAGCCGCGCGAGCCACGCAGCGACGGCCAGCGCGAAGAAGGGGAAGACGATGTTGAGGTAATGGGGCAACTGCGAGCGCGATGCAGTGAACACCAGCATGGTGAGCAACGCACCACCCCAGGGGTACAGCTCGCGATTGCCCCACGCGCTGGTCTTCTTCTTGATGAGGTCTCGAACGCGCGAGCCGGCGGCCTGGTACATCCACAACGACCACGGCAAGAACGCCCAGAGCACCACGTGGAGGAAGTAGGTCGGATCGCCCGAGCCTTTGAGCGGCCCGGTGTTCAAGAAGCGGCCGAACTGACTGTCCCAGAAGAAGAAGCGCACGCCAGAGACGCCGGTTCTTCCGAACATCACCTTCTCGGGGTGCGCGTCGTACTGGAGATAAAGCGCAGCCAACTCGGGGATGAGAAAGAACCCCACCAACAGGAGGCCCAGCAACCAGCGCGGGTCGAGCAGCTTGCGCCAGTCGTGCGCGATGACGGCGCCGCCGATGGGCACCACCAGGAACGGCCCCTTGGTGGACATCGCGGCTGCGGTGAAGAAGGCGCCGGCGATCAAATGGGGCAGCCAGCGCTCCTTCGTGCCGTGGTGAACCGAGAGCAGGTGAAAGACCGCCCCGGCGATCAACCCCAGCAAGAACGGCTCGGCTCGCACATCGGCGTTCGAGAGCACCGTGTGTTCAGCCACCAGCAGCAACAGCACCGCCAGGCGCGCGACCGACTGATTGAAGAGCAACACGCCGATTCGCCACGTGTAGTGCACACCCAGCAGAAAGAAGCCGAGCGCGGGCAGCCGCCAGGCGATCTCGTTGACCCCGAAGAGCCGCATCGACGTCGAGGTCACCCAGAACAGAAAGTGCGGCTTGTCGAGCCAGTCACCGCGGTAGGCAACCAGGTTGATGAGGTCACCCGTCTGGGCCATGTGTTTGGCGACCGTCGCGTAGAGCGCCGAGTCAGGCTCGGTGATCGAGCCGAACAGGGTGGTCACGTGCAGGCCGACACCCAGCACGAGCAGCGGCAACCACCAACGGTTCAACCATTCTTCGAGGGCAGCGTTCATTCTTCGGCTGCAGCGTCTACCTCGGATGTTGGTCCTCGTCGGCGTTTCTCGTTTCCGGCAGAGTCTCTTGCGTGCGTGCCCTGGTCACCAGTCGTCGCAGTGAACTGAGGCTCGCTCGCGCGCAGGCGTTCTTGCGGGAGCTACCGGCCAGTGGTGATGCGCTGCTGATTGGCCCTTCGTTCGAGACGGTGGCCGAGCTCACCCGGTCGCTCAAGCGCGCGTTCTTCGGGTGGCGGCGCATGGCCTTGTACCGCTGCGCGATGGAACTCGCTCAACCGGCCTTGCTCGAGAAGAAGCTGACGCCGGTCAGCTCGTTGTCGCTCGAGGCGCTGTGGGCGCGCGTGGCGCATCAACTCGGCGCTGACTGCCTGCTGCACCGGCTGGCTCCATTGGACGGGCGGCCCGGGCTCTCGCGGGCACTCGCGCGCACGGTGGGTGAGCTGCGCATGCTGGGCATCGGCCCTGACGCGGTGGAGCCGGCGCTGGGTGAAGCGATGCGCGCGTTCGAGCAGGCGCTGGCAGAAGGCGGGCTGGCGGATCGTTCGATGGTCTACGCGCTGGCCCGGCAAGGCGTGGTGGCTTCGCGGCCGGCTCCGCTGTTGTTGCTCGATGTGCGGTTCTCTCCGGGGCTCGAGGAGGACTTCGTGGGCGCGCTGGTGCGGCATTCGCCCCGGGTGCTCGCGGTCTCTCCCATCGATGAAGTGACGGTGGTCGAGCAGCTCGAAGTTCTTCTGGGCGTGAAGGCCCAGGGGTTGCGCAATGACGGCGCGTCTTCGCTCGATGAGCTTCAGCGCAACCTCTTCTCGCCGATCGCTGCTTCGGCCGCGAAGGGGCTTCGGCTCGACGACTTCTTCTCTGCTCCAGGTGAAGCGCGCGAGTGCGTGGAGATCGCCCGGCGCATGCTCGAGCTCGCGCGGGGTGGCATTCGTTTCGATGACATGGCCGTGCTGTTGCGCAGCCCCGCGACGTACCGGGCCGCGCTCGAAGACGCGTTTCGGCGGGCGCGCATTCCGGCGTGGTTCAGCTCGGGTCTACCCAAGCCAGATCCTTCAGGCCGGGCGCTGCTGGCGCTCCTTCACTGCGCTGAAGAAGGGCTCAGCGCGCGGCGTTTCAGTGAGTACCTCTCGCTCTCTCAGGTCCCGAAGCTCGAGGAGTCGGGTGCACCCCCGGCTGCGTCGGCAGATCGCTTCGTTCGGCCCGATGCGAGCGAGTCGATGCTGCCGTTGTCGTCGCGCGTGCCGGCCCTGCCTCAGGTGGCCGAGGTGATAGGTGACGTGGAAGCGCCCGCCGTGCTTGGTCAGTTGCGCTCACCCCGCAGGTGGGAACGATTGATCATCGACGCAGCGGTGATCGGCGGCACGGATCGTTGGAAGAGAAGGCTGTCGGGGCTGCGCGAGAAGAAGCGGAAAGAACGGCAGAACCCCACCGCGAGTGAAGCGCAGCAACAACGCGTCGATCGCGATCTGGAAGACCTCGATGCGCTCGAACACTTCGCCTTGCCGCTGCTCGACGCGCTGGCGGGGCTCCCGAAGTCCGCCACGTGGAAAGACTGGCTCGACCAGCTCGGTGCGTTGGCGACGCGGGCCCTCAAATATCCGCAGCGGGTGCTGGCGGTGTTGCACGAGCTTGCTCCGATGGCCCCGATTGGCCCGCTCGAGCTGCCTGAAGTGCGCGCGGTGTTGAGTCAGCGGCTCTCTGAAGTGACCGAACCTCCTGAAGGGCGGCGGGGTGGGCACGTGTTGATTGCGCCGGTCGAAGCGGCGCGGGGCATGTCGTTCAGCATCGTCTTTATTCCCGGGCTCGCAGAGCGCGTGTTCCCCCAGAAGATCCGCGAAGACCCGCTGCTGCCTGACAGCACGCGCGTGAAGGTGTCGGGCTTTCTCGAGGTCTCCAGGGCGCGCATCGCCTCAGAGCGTCTGGCGCTGCAGTTGGCGGTGGGGGCGGCGCGCGTCAAGGCGATCCTCTCGTATCCGCGCGTCGACGCGGAACATGCCCGGCCTCGCGTGCCGTCGTTTTATGCACTCGAGGCCGCGCGCGCGGTGCAGGGCACGTTGCCTGGCTTCGAAGCACTCCAGCGTCAGGCGGAGTCGTCTTCACGCACCCGGCTCGCGTGGCCTGCTCCCGATGAGCCGCATCGCGCGATCGATGATACCGAGTTCGATCTGGCGATGCTCGATCGCATCTTGCGCTCGCGTGAGCCGGTGAAAGGGCACGGCCGGTACCTGGTCACCACCAACGCTCATCTCGCGCGGGCCCTGCGTTCCCGGTACGCGCGCTGGCAGCAGAGCACGTGGACTCCGCACGACGGGCTGGTCAAGCCCGGTGCGCTCGGCCGCGCGGCGCTCGAGTCGCATCAGCCCACCGCACGCCCGTTTTCTCCGACCGCGCTCGAGCAGTACGCGGCGTGTCCGTACCGGTTCTATCTGTCGGCGATCGCCCGCCTGCAGCCGATGGAGATCCCCGGCGAGATGGAAGAGCTCGGCCCGCTGGAAAAGGGCTCGATGGCGCACCAGGTGCATTACGAGCTGCTCTCGGCGTTGCGGAAAGATGGCGTGGAGATCATCCCGGCCACCATCGACGCGGTGTTGGTGCGGCTGCACCAGACGATTCTGAGCGTGTCGCAGT
Organism: Archangium sp.; assembly: GCA_043773025.1. Lineage (GTDB taxonomy): Bacteria > Myxococcota > Myxococcia > Myxococcales > Myxococcaceae > Archangium_A. Next base: position 5,337 of record JAYVFP010000023.1, on the reverse strand, counting down.
CGGTGTTCGATCAGTTCAAGCCAGCCATCGAGCGCGTGTGGGAAGACGGCGTGCAGACGCTCGAGGCCGACCTGCGTGAGTGGGTGCGCCGCGTGGCGCAGGACACGGAGTGGAAGCCTGCGCACTTCGAGCTCTCGTTCGGTTTGCCCGGGCGCGATGTCGATCAGCAGGATCCCTCCAGCTCGCCGCACACGGTCACGTTGACGGAAGGTCTGCAGGTGCGCGGGTCGATCGATCTCGTCGAGAAGAGCGCCAGCGGGGCCCTGCGTGCGACTGATTACAAAACGGGGCGCGCGCGGGGTGAGCCCGGCAACATCATCGGCGGCGGGCGGCACCTGCAGCCGGTGCTCTATGCGCTGGTGCTCGAGAAGATCTTCCCCGGCGCGACGGTGAAGGGCGGGCGGCTGTTCTACACCACGCAGATTGGTGGCTTCCTTTCGGTGCCCACGGAGCTCAACGCGGCCAGCCGTGAAGCGTTCGGGCTGGTGGCTCGCACCCTGCGCAGCGCGCTCGAGACGGGCTTCTTCCCGGCTGCTCCTGATGAAGGCGAGTGCAAGTACTGCAACTACCGCGCGCTGTGTGGCCCCGATGAGGAGCGCCGATTGGTACGCACGCGCAAGGGCCTTCGGGCTGAACTGAAGGATCTGCGGACGCTGCGAGGCATGCCGTGAACGTTCCAGGCGATCAATCCACGCGCACGCAGTTGCTCGACGAGCTCGACACGACCTTCGTGGTCGAAGCGGCGGCGGGCACCGGGAAGACGACCGTGCTGGTCGAGCGCATCGTGATGATGGTGCGCAAGGGCCGAGCGCGGCTCAGCGAGATCATCTCGGTCACCTTCACCGAGAAGGCCGCGGGCGAGATGAAGCTGCGCCTCCGCACCCGGCTCGAACGTGCGCGCGAAGAGGTCACCTCGGAGCTCGAGCGCGACCTGCTCACCACTGCGCTGGAGGAACTCGAGGTCGCGCGCATCGGTACGATTCACGGGCTCTGCGCTGACCTGCTCCGCGAGTACCCGGTCGAGGCCGGAGTCGACCCCCTCTTCGAGGTCGCCGCTGAAGGTGACGCAGACGCGTTGTTGTCGGCTGCGTTTCACCGGCGCTTTCAGGATCTGCTCCAGACCCAGCCGGAAGGTGTTCGGCGCGCCTTGCGAAGACGGTCGCGGGGGCCTGACGCCGAGCCGCCTCGCAAGACCCTGTTCTCGGCGGTGCAGCAGTTGGTGGAGCACCGCGACTTCGCGGCGCCCTGGCGGCGTGATCCGTTTCAACGGGAAGAGGCGATCGACGCGCTCTTGCCGTTGCTCGAGACGCTCGCCTCGCGCATTCCGAACGTGAAGCTGCGGAAAGAGCGCAGTGAGTTCCTCGAGAGCCTGGAGTTCGCCAAACGGTTCCTCGACGATCTCGCGCACCGTGAGTCGGTCTCGGCCCGCGACTACGATGGGCTCGAGGCGCAGCTCAAAGAGCTGGGCGGCAATCAGTACCGGTGGACCGCGAAAGCCTGGGGCCTCAACTTCAGCGGTGGGCTGACCGAAGTGCAGGCCGTCGCCTTTCGCGACGCCGTGTGGAGCGCGCTCAAGAACTTCAACCGGCGAGCCGACGCGGATCTCGCGGCGCGGCTCCACGAAGAGCTGCGGCCCATCGTCGATGGTTACGAGCTCGAGAAGTCACGGCGCGGCGTGCTCGATTTCGTCGACCTGCTCTTGCTGACCCGGAATCTGCTGCGCGATCACCAGGCGGCCCGCGCGTCGCTGCAACAGCGCTTCAAGCGGGTCTTCGTCGACGAGTTTCAGGACACCGATCCGCTGCAGAGCGAGATCGTGCTGTTGCTGGCCTCGGATGATCCGGCGGTCAGTGCCCCGTTCTCGACGCGGCCGGTGCCGGGGAAGCTCTTCGTCGTCGGCGACCCGAAGCAGAGCATCTACCGTTTTCGACGCGCAGACATCTTGCTCTACGAGCGCGTGAAGCAGCACTTGATGTCGTGCGGCGCCGAGGTGGTCTACCTCTCCACCAGCTTCCGCAGCACGCCCGGCATTCAGGCCGCCGTGAACGCTGCGTTCTCCGCCGTGATGACCGGTGAGCACCAGGCGAAGTACGTGCACCTGGGTCCGTGGCGCGAGCCGAACAAGGAGCAGCCGTCGTTGATCGCGCTGCCTGCTCCGCGGCCGTTGAATGAGAAGGGCCGCGTCACCAAGGACGCCATCGAGACCAGCCTGCCTGAGGCCGTCGGCGCGTTCATCGACTGGCTGGTGAACAAGAGCACGTGGACGGTCGAAGAAGACGGTGCGCGCGTAAAGGTTCAGCCGCGGCACGTCTGCATCTTGTTCAAGCGGCTGCGGCGGTGGGGCGGGGTTGATGTGCCGCGGCCGTACGCCCAGGCGCTCGAGGCCCGACGCGTGCCCCACGTGCTCGTCGGTGGCCGCTCGTTTCATCAGCGTGAAGAGGTGACGGCGCTGCGCACGGCGCTCTTCGCGGTGGATCGGCCGGATGACGAGTATTCCGTCTACGCCACGCTGCGCGGGCCGTTCTTCGCGTTCACCGATGAGCAGCTGTTCTCGTTCAAACACGAGCAGGGGAAGCTGCACCCGCTTCGGCCGTTTCCGGCGTCGGGTGAGCCCGGCTCGGCGGACATCTCGGTCAGCGCGCGTGAGGTGATCGACGCGTTGTCGGTGCTTCGTGAGCTGCACGTGAAGCGCAATCGCCGCCCGGTCTCTGCGACCGTGCACGAGCTGCTCGAGCTGACGCGCGCGCATGCAGGCGTCGCGTTCTGGACCGCGGGGGCTCAGTCGCTCGCCAACGTGCTTCAGCTCGCTGAGTTGTCTCGACGGCACGAACGCCGGGCCAGCTCGTTTCGCGACGTGGTCGAGGCGCTTCAGGAAGAGGCCGATGACGGTGAGGCCCCGGAAGCACCCATCGTCGAGGAGGGCACTGAAGGCGTGCGCATGATGACGGTGCACGCTGCGAAGGGCCTCGAGTTTCCGGTGGTGATCCTCGCAGAGCCCACGGCGAATTCATCGCGCCAGGAGCCTTCGCACTGGGTCGACCCAGTGCGCGGGTTGTGGGTGCACTCACTCGCGAACTGCGTGCCGGTGGAGCTGCGTGATCACGAGCATGAGGTGCTGGCGCGCGATCAAGAAGAGGCGCTCCGGCTCACCTATGTCGCGGCGACCCGGGCTCGTGATGTGCTCGTGGTGCCAGTGTGCAGTGAGCGGCAGTGGAAGGACACGTGGACGGAGGTGCTCTATCCCGCGCTGTATCCTCAGCTGGGGTTCGAGCATGAGCCGCGGCCGGCTCCGGGGTGCCCACCGTTCGGGCGTGATTCGATTCTCGAAAGGGATGGTGGTGTGCCCAATGAGGTGCCGCTGCCCGGGCTTCATCGCGCCGCGACCCTGAAGAATGGCGTGGTGTGGTGGGACCCGAAGGCGCTCGAGCTGGCCCGGGAAGAGCGTACGGGCCTCGAGGCGGCCGATGCGCTTCAAGAGGATGAGGTCGAGGGGCCCAGGAGCATCGCGGCGTTCGACCAGTGGCGTGATGAGCGGTCGGCAGCGATCGGGGTGGGGCAGGTGCGCAGTGAGACTGTGGTGGTGGCTCGCGAGCTGCCGCCCGTGCTCGTCGCGGGGACCATTGAGTTGGAAGACACCTTGGTGAAGCGGACGGTGGCCGGCCGGCGGTTTGGTGAGCTCGTGCATGCGTGCCTGTCGGTGGTGCCGTTGACCGCGACGCAGCAGGTCATCGAGGGGATTGCCGAGGTGATGGGGCGATCGCTTCAGGCGCCTTTGAGGGAAGTGAAGGCGGCGGCAGAGGCGGTGGTCGCGGCGCTGGCGCACCCCGTGGTCAGCGCGGCTCGGCGGTCAGGTGATGTGCGGCGAGAGGTTTCTCTCGTCGACCATCTCGAGGATGGGACCATCATCGAAGGGGTCATCGACCTTGCGTATGAGCTCGAGGGCGTGTGGCAGATCGTCGAGTTCAAGACTGACCTGGTGATCGAAGAAAATCGCCCGCAGTATGAAGCCCAGACTCAGGCGTACGTGCGGGCGATCGGTGCGGCCACTGGCATGAGTGCCCGAGGGGTGATTCTTCGGGTGTAAACGGGTTCTTTCGAAAGAGCGAACGGACACCGCTCAGCCCGAGAGGGTCGGTGGAAATAGAAATGACTCCAATCACCGGTCTCCCCGAGCGCAGTCGAGGGGGCACTTACCGCCCGAAGGCGAGGTAATCCCTCGACTCCGCTCTGGATGAACGGTGGTCGATCAACCCTGCGAGCAAAGTCGAGGGAGCACTTCCGCATCGCGAAGCAGTGGCATCTCGACTGCTCTCGATGCGAACGGTGGGCGCATTCGAGGGGAGGCGGTGAACACGCCGGGAGCAACGCGAAGACGAGCAAGAACAGGGCGGCGCGCATCGGCCGACACCATAGCCACAAGGTGCTGCGGGGATCAGCTCACGGCACGCAGAAGTCCTCACCGAATCGGGTCGCGTGCGCGTGCGACTTCTGAGAGGAGGAGCGCCGTACATGGCCATCACCATCCTCGAAGAGTGCCCTGAGTTCCGGTTCGGCCACGTGGGCTCGGTCTACGTCACCGTCTGGTTCAGTGAGCTCAATGACAAAGCGCTCGATTCGCTGGCCACGCACCACCACGCGCTGGTGGCGAAGTACGGGAATATCACGCTGGTGTCGGTGATCATCAACGCGACCAAGACGCCGGGGCCTGAGTTGAGAGAGCGGCTGCGTGCGCAGAGCGTGGAGCTGGCGAAGCACCGGCACGGCAACGTCATCGTGGTGCTGGCGCGGGGCATGTCGGCGATCATCGCGCGCACGTTCCTGGCGGTGTTGAGCTTGATCAGCAGCGAGCAAATGAAGGTGCCGGCTTCGCTCGATGCGGCTGCCGATGAGGTGCGGCAGATTGTCGGGCAGGATGCGGCGACGGTCGCGAATGCGACGCTGGCTGATGATCTGGTGGCGTTTGCTGCGCTGCCTCGCCCGAAGTGACTGACTCTCGGGAGACCGGTGATGGAACCCGAGTCCTATTTCTTCCAACCCTCTCGGGCTGAACGGATTTCGGAAGGTTCCATTCGTGCCGAGCGGAGTCGAGGCACCTGTTGAGTCAGCGAACGATGGCGCAGAGCGACGGCAACGCCCTCGCCAACGCAGGCCCGGGATGCAGCAACGCCTTGGTCGGCACGGTCACCCACTTCGCCTTCTTCATCGCGCCCAGCTTCTCCACCGCGTCGCGCCCATCCTTCACATCCGACGCGTCGATCACCACATCAGGCGCGAGCGTGACGGCCTTCTCCATCGAGTACATGGGGAACGCGGTCGGCGCCTTCTCCGCCGCGTTCT
>JAYVFP010000022.1:0-6202 GCA_043773025.1 Archangium sp. | reverse complement strand
TATGGGTTCGTGCCCTTCGATATTACCCCCGAGGAGCTGGCGACTTTTCACGGCCGCGATGAGCGGGTCAGCGTGAAGAACGTGCACCGGGGGCTCGAGATTTTGTATCGCGCGGTGGTGGATGTGGCTGCGGTGCCGTGAGTGAGGTTCGGCGGAAATAGGAATCGGGGTCCATCACCGGTCTCCCCGAGCCCAGTCGAGGGGGCACTTGCAGTGCGAAGGCGAGGTAATCCCTCGACTCCGCTCGGGATGAGCGGTGAGCGCTCCCAACCCTGCGAGCGCCGCCAAAAGAATCAGGGCCAGCAGCAACGAGTGCATGGCTCCACCAGAGCACGCCGTGAGGTAGATGGGCGTCATGCAGGCCGACGCCCCGTCTGACCAACGCCACGAGACGCGTGTTGCGATCTCCGTCGCGCTCGGGCTGTGGGGCGTGTTGTTCGGGCCGTTCGTGCTGACCCCGGGCGTGCCGGTCTACCGAGACTTGTTGATCACCTATCTCCCGCTGCGTCACTTCTGGGCGGAGCGCGTGAGCGCAGGTCACCTGCCGGGCTGGTTTCCCTGGGAGGGGCTCGGCCGCTCCTTCATCGGCCAGGGCGTCACCGGCACCTTTCACCCGATGAACCTGCTGTACCTGGTGCTCGACGAGGCCCTCGCGCTGCGGCTGGAGATCGCGGGCGCAGTGCTGGTGGGCATCGTGGGCCAGGTGCTGTTCGCGCGGCACTTGAAGCTCAGCGCAGCAGCGGCGGTCTCGGGCGCGATGGTGCTCGTGCTCAATGGGTACGCGCTCTCGTTGACCAGCAACATCGCCTACCTCCGCGGGCTGACCATGCTCCCGTGGACCGCCCTCTTCGCCTCGCAGGTGCTCACCGCACCACGTCCCGCGAAAGCGGTCGCCGCCCTCGCCGTCAGTTGGGCGCTCATTCCACTGGGGGGTGATGCAGCCACCACGCTGCTCGCGGCCGTGGTCATTCTGGCGCTCGCCGCGGGCCACGGAGTCGTGCGTCGCGTTCCCTGGCTGTTGCTCAGCGCGCTGCTGGCCTTCCTGCTCGCGGCCCCTGAGCTGCTCCCGGCTTCGGCGCTCCACGCACAGAGCATCGTGGCGAACTTTCGAGACCCTGCGTTTCTCTCCTCGTACTGGGCGCTCCACCCGGAGCGGCTGCCCGAGCTGCTCGGCTGCGATCCCGCCGGCACTTCACCGTGGGTCCAGACGCTCCACGAGCCGGGCCGCTGGGCGGAGTCGGTGCTGCTCGGCATCCCCGCCATCGCGCTCGCGCTGAGCGTGCCCCGGCAACGGCTCCCGCTGACCTTCCTGCTGCTGGGCGCGCTGGGGCTGTGGCTCGCGTTGGGCGTACACGGCGGGCTCGAGCTGGGGCTGCGTCACGTTCTGCCGCCCCTGAACGCGGTGCGCTACCCCGAGAAGCACCTGGCGCTCCTGTGCTTCGGCCTCGCCACCTCAGTCGCCTTCGGCCTCGAGCGGGTCGCGAAGTCGCCCCGCGCGGTTCTCCCCGGGCTCGGCGTGGCCCTGGTGGCGCTGCTCGCTTCGTGGCGCGTCTCAGAGGTGACGCCGGTGCTGCTGCTTTCAGCGGCGGGGTTGGCCGTGGTGTGGCTCGTGCCCAGGTCTGCGCACGCGATCTGGCTCATGCCCCTGCTGCTGGTGGCCACGCTGTGGAGAGTGCCGCTGGGCCTGCTGTCCGTGACGCCCGGAGTTCCGATGTCGTTACCGGGTGCCGGCCGGGTGTGGATCGAACGCGCCAGCCGCAGCGTGCCGGTGGATCGACAGAGTCTCCAGCGCTGGGCCGAAGAGGAAATGAGCGAGCTGGCTGGAGACCTGGGCGCGCTGAAGCACCGCGCGGCGTTCGGGCTGTCCGCCAACCTCCCCCTCGCACCGAAGCGGGAGCGGCTGCTCTTCGGGTGGACCCTCTCCGACACGCGGGCCCTGGCCCCGCTCTATGGCTTCGACCTCGCGCTCCTGGCTGACGGGAGCAACCTTTCTCTGCTCGCAGCGCCCCGCGCGTGGGTGGCCTCTCCGCGGGCCATCGCAGACACCCCGGCGCTCATTGCGCGCTTGAGGGCAGAACCCGATGCGGCGCTCCTGCACCCGCTCGTGCTCGGCACGTTGCCCGCGCCTTTAGAAGGGCCCATGGGCGAGGTGTCGTTTCTGCGTGATGAAGTCGACGTGCTGGTGCTCGAGGCGCGCGCGACGGGCAACGGTCTGCTGGTGCTCAATGACCTCGCGGCCGACGGCTGGAGCGCCACCGTCGACGGTCAGCCAGCGGCCATTCTCATCACCAATGCGCTGGTGCGGGGGGTGAGGCTGCCCCCCGGCACCCATCAGGTGATCTTCACCTACGAAGTGCCCCGGTTGAAGGTGGGCCTGCTGCTCGCGGGGCTGGGCCTGTGCGGTGTGCTGGGTCTGCTGGGGTGGCGTTTGAAGACGCGCGCCTCGATGAGGGAGTAGACGCTTTCGCCATGCGCATCGTCAGCATCGGCGGCGGCCCGGCAGGGCTCTATTTTTCTCTCTTGATGAAGAAGTCCTTTCCGGGCGTCGACATCGAGGTGTTTGAGAAGAACAGACCCGATGACGCGTTCGGCTGGGGCGTCGTCTTCTCGAAGGAGACGCTGGGCAATTTTCGCGAGGCCGACCCCGAGAGCCTCGCGGCCATCGAGGCGCGCTTCGCGTACTGGGACGACATCGAGACCACGGTGCGCGGCAAGACGACCGTGTCGACCGGCCATGGGTTCTGCGGCCTTTCGCGCAAGGACCTGCTGCAGTTGCTTCAGCGACGCTGCGAAGAGCTGGGCGTCAAGCTCACCTTCTCGAACGAGCTGCCGGTCGAGCCGCTCCCGCAAGCTGATTTGATCATCGGCTGCGATGGGGTGCACAGCCCGCTGCGCGAGCGCTACGCCGCCGACTTCAAGCCCCACGTCGACTGGCGCAAGTGCAAGTTCACCTGGCTGGGCACCAGCAAGCCGCTGACCGCCTTCACCTTCCTCTTCAAGGAGACGCCGCACGGGCTCTTCCAGGTGCACGCGTACCCCTTCACGAAGGAGCCGATGCAGCCCTCGGGCGCACGCTCGACCTTCATCGTCGAGTGCCGGGAAGAGGTCTGGAAGAAGGCGGGGCTCGACACCATGAGCGAGGCGCAGTCGGTCGCGTTTCTGGAGACCCTGTTCAAGGACGAGCTCGACGGGCACCCGCTGTGTGCCAACAAATCCATCTGGCGCACCTTCCCCACCGTCAGCTGCGAGCGCTGGCGCCGGGGCAACCTGGTGCTGATGGGCGACGCGGTACACACGGCGCATTTTTCAATCGGCTCGGGCACCAAGCTGGCGATGGAAGATGCCATCGCGCTGCACGCGGCGCTCAAGGCCCACGAGCTCGATGTGGAGAAGGCGCTCGAGGCTTACGAGACCTCGCGCAAGCCAGAGACCATTCGGGTGCAGCGCGCCGCGCAGACGAGCCTGGAGTGGTTCGAGAACGCCGCGCGCTACGTGAGCCAGTCACCCGAGCAGTTCACCTTCAACCTGATGACGCGCAGCAAGCGCATCACCTGGGACAACCTGCGCACGCGCGACCCGGGCCTGGTGCATGCCGCTGACGAGCAGTTCGCGCGTGTGAACGGCACACCGCGCAATCACGATGGCAGCGCGCCGCCGCCGCTCTTCGCGCCTCTGAAGCTGCGCTCGGTGACGTTGCCGAACCGGGTGGTGGTCTCGCCCATGTGCCAGTACTCCGCGGTCGACGGCGTGCCCGATGATTGGCACCTGGTGCACCTGGGCAGCCGGGCGATGGGCGGCGCGGGGCTGATCATCACCGAGATGACCGACGTCTCCGAAGAGGGCCGCATCACGTACGGCTGCGCGGGGTTGTGGAACGACGTGCAGGAAGCCGCGTGGAAACGGGTGGTCGACTTCGTGAAGACGCATTCAACGGCGCGCATCGGTATGCAGCTGGCGCACGCGGGGCGGAAAGCGAGCTGGGGAAAGCCGTGGGAAGGTGACGCGCCGTTGCTGCCCGGTCAGTCACCGTGGAAGGCGATCGCCCCGTCTGCGCTGGCCTACAAGCCGAGCTCACCTGTGCCCAAGGAGATGGATGCGGGCGACCTCGCGCGGGTCAAGCAGTGTTTCGTCGACGCGGCGCTTCGGGCGGATCGCTGCGGCTTCGATTTCCTCGAGCTGCACATGGCGCATGGGTATCTGCTCTCGACGTTCCTTTCTCCGCTGAGCAATCACCGCTCCGATGCGTACGGCGGCTCGCTGGAAAAACGCATGCGCTACCCGCTGGAGATCTTCGAGGCCGTGCGTGACGCCTGGCCGCAGGAGAAGCCGATGGGCGTGCGCGTGTCGGCCACTGATTGGCTGGGGCCCACGGGGCAGACCATCGAAGACACGGTGGAGCTGGCGAAGCGCCTCGAGCGGCTGGGCTGCGACGTCATCGACGTGTCGACCGCGGGCAACGTGCCGGAGTCGAAGCCTGAGTACGGCCGCATGTACCAGGTGCCCTTTGCCGAAGCGGTGAAGGCGGCGACGGGGCTCAAGGTGATGGCGGTGGGCGCGATTCAGGGGGCGGATCACGCGAACACCATTCTCGCCGCGGGGAGGGCTGATCTCTGCGCGCTCGCGCGGGAGCACCTGTCTGATCCGTACCTCACGCACCGGCATGCTCAGGCCGAGCGGGTCACGTCGATCCCCTGGGCCAGGCCGTACCTGGCGGTGAAGCCTTGCTGACGGTGGTCGAAGTGGTGACAAAAAATGGCAGTGCGGGGTGACGCTTTGGGCGGGTGCGCGCCAACCGGCTCACTCGACTGTGGGCAAGGCGATGCCGGTGACAGAGTTTGTCAGTTCGCGCAACTGCACTTTTCCCGATGGTAGGGTGCAGCCATGTCGAACAGTCGGGGGGGATTTACGCTCGTTGAGCTGATGATCGTGGTGGCCATCATCGGCATCCTCGCCGCGTTGGCCATCCCGAACTTCATCAAGTACCAGGCGCGCAGCAAGCAGTCGGAAGCCAAGCAGTCGTTGCGGGCCTACTTCATGACCCAGCGGCACTACTTCTCTGAATCCGACCAGTTCACGGCTGACATGGGCGCGGTGGGCTTCGCACCTGAGCGCGGGAACCGGTACGCGTACAAGTCGATGGTGACCCCCACCGTGTACCAGTCGCGGTCAGCAGCGGTACTGCCGGTGCTCGCCGCCTACCAGGGCCTCGAGGTGGATTGTTTCCGGATTGGCCTCGGGACGTGCGCGGGTCAGCCGGTTCGGCCCACACTCGCCCCTTTTACCATCACGTACGAATCAGGCGCCACCGGCGCGCCTGACACCGGCGTGACGATCGGCGCGAATGGTTCGTTCACCTTTGAGGCCATCGGCACCATCGACAACGACAGCGACACCGACGTGTGGATGATCAGCAGCGGGACCATCGACGTCGCGGCGAGCCCCTGTACAGACAAGCAGCAAGGCGTGCCAGGCATTGCGGTGACAGTCTACGATGACGTCGCGTGCCCGTGAACGACCGAGACGCGCGGCGCCTCTGACTCCGTCACCCAGCGAATCGAGCCGCGCACCGCTTCAACCAGCTGAGGCGTGAGCTCGCGCAGCGAACGGGTCTGCCGCAACGAGTGGGCCTTGAGCACCATGGGCAGATTGACGCCCGTGACCACCTCGAGCTGGGCCTTGCGACACAAGGCCATGCTGCGCGTGCACGGGGTTCCGCCCATGAGATCGGCCAGCACCAGCACCCCCTCACCCTGGTCAACGCGAGCGATGGCCTGCTGCAGCTCGTCTTCGATGGCCTGAGGTGAGAGGGCCGGGCTCAGGTTGCAGCTGGTGACCGAAGTGAATTCGCCGATGATCAGCTCTGCCGTGGCGATGAGCTCGCTGGCCAGATGACCATGTGCTGCGATGACGATGCCGACCATGGAGCGCTCCGTCACTGGCTGTATCGCCAGGAATGAGGTCCTGCAAGCCCCGGCAGGTGACAAAGATCGGCCGCGGCAAGTGACAATCCCGGTCGATCTGCCGAGAACTTGTAAGCCAACCTCTTGGAAGTACACTGCGCGCGTCTTCGGTCTGACGCTTGCTAGGCGGACCTGAGACGAAGTTGACGCAGAGCTTTTCCCCACCCCGAAAGGATTCACATGAAGAAGTTGCTGAAGAAGGGCTTTACCCTCGTTGAGCTGATGATCGTCGTCGCGATCAT
>JAYVFP010000021.1:0-57182 GCA_043773025.1 Archangium sp. | reverse complement strand
CGCCTTCGGGCGGTAAGTGCCCCCTCGACTGCGCTCGGGGAGACCGGTGATTGGAGTCATTTCTATTTCGGCCAACCCTGTCGGGGCGAACGGTGGCGCTGTTCCTGAGGAGAGCCGTCGAGGGAGCACTTCGACCTCGCGCACCAAGCAGCATCTCGACTGCGCTCGAGGCGAACGGTGTGGGCTGTTCCTCTTCAGGGCATCTCAGGGGGCGGCATCGTCAACCGGAAGCGACGGCACACGCCCGCATCCGAGGTGGTCGACGGGCAGTTGTCCAACGGCACCAGCGGAGTGACCTGAGGCCCCGACTCGTAGCAGCCGTACCCAAACCGGCGCCCGCTGGGCAGCTTGGTCGTCGAGCTCACGGGCCCGCCCCACAGCTCAGTCCAGATCAGGTAGTCGCCGCCGGTCTGCGTGTTGACGAAGGTGTAGTTGATGACCTGCCCCGCCATGGTGTTGACGGGCGTCACGTCGAGCCCCTGAACGATGAGGTTGCTGCTCGCTTCGATGGCGCCCGATGCGTTGCGATCACTCGCCACGGCGGAGACCGTCGCGCAGGTCACGGGCGAACCATCGTTCGCGAACTTCTTGATGAAGCGCGTCGAACCCGACCTCGGGCTGAACGTGAGGCCCTGCCAGTTGGCAGCGGTGTCGAGATCGATGCTCGGCTGAATGAACTTCTCCACCGCCGAACAGCGCCCGCTCACGCAGAGGGGAATGGGGCGCTCATCGAGATAGCTGGTCACGCAGGCCGACTGCACCGAGCACGCCTGCGAACACTTCGCGCAGCTGCCGTAGTCGGGAGGGGTGCAAACAGGCTGGCCGGTGCAGTCACGATCGTCGCAGTCGGTCTGGCCGTTGCCGTCATTGTCGATGCCGTCCCCACACACTTCGCGCTTCATCTCTGCGGAGCAGCCAGCCAGCAGCGCGCACAACAGCAGCGGAGCGAAACGAATCATGGGCACTTTCCAGTACAGCTGCGGTCAGACGGAACGCAGGCCTGCGAACCGGTGGTGAGGGTCAAGCAGGCGAACCCCTGCGGGCACTCCTGCTGGCCGGGGCCGCAGTACCGCGCGCACACGCTCTGACCGATGCCCGTGCCGCCGTCAGGCAACGTCACCGGCAGCGCCACGCACGTTCCTCCCGCGCACTCCGTCGAAGAGCCACACGGCTGGCAATGCGGGAAAGCGCTGCTGGCCGACTCGCACAGGCTCGCCACACCGTCACACGCTTCACAGGTGCGGCAGGCGCTGGTGCCCTGGCAGGTGCGCTTGCCGCTGGAAAGCACCGGGCCCTCACACGCGCGCGTGGTGGTGTTGCAGCGTTGATCGAGGCCGCAGCCGGTATTGCTGGAGCACCCGGGCTGGCACGACGCGCGGCCGCCGTTGCTGACGCAGAGCTGGCCCAGTGGGCACTCGAGGTCAAAGCCACACGAGGTCTTGCACTCGCCCACCGTGCCGCCGGGCGGAATCGCGCAGCTCTTGTTGATGGCGCAGTCGGCGTCAGCCCTGCATTCACTGACGGGCTCACACACCCGGTTCACGCAGCGCAGCGTCGAGCTGCCGCAGTCGACGTCTTGCACGCACTCGGCGACGCACAACTTGAGGCGGGGATCGCAGGTGGTGCCGAACGGGCAGACCTGCTGCACCGACACGCACTTGCCCTGCGCGGTGTCACAGCGCTGGCTGGCCTCGCCACACTCTGCGCTCGTATTGCAGGTGCGCAGCGAGTCGGGCACACAGCCCGCGAAGTTGTTGCAGGTCGCCACTTGCCCGGTGCTCGTGCGATCGGGCCAGCACTGTTTGACGCTGCCCTTGTCTTGACAGGTCGCGCCGCGGGGGCACTGGGTGTTCACCGTGCACGCCGTGCCGCAGAACTTCCGGTTGAGCGTCGTGTCGAGCACGCAGTTGTCGCCGGTGCCGCCACACTCGAGATCGTTCACGCAGCTCTGGCAGAAGCTCTTGAGCGGCCGGCACGACCGGGTCGAGGCGTCGCAGAACTCGGTGTTCGACGCGCACTCGCTGTCTGACTTGCAGCCGGTGATCTCGCTGACGCACAGGCCCGTGTAGTTGTTGCAGAACTTCGGCGCCGCGAAGGGATCCGACGAAGCGCAGCTCAGATCGGACAAACAGATGCACTGGCGGCGAATCTTGTCGCAGCGCAACGAGCCGCACTCCGCGTCGACGTTGCAGGCCCGCCCGACGTAGTCAGCCGTACCAGCGTCTGAGGGGAGCGGCGGTGGCCGAACAGTCGGACAACCCAGGAGGGCGCAACCCAGCGCGAACACGGTCAGAGTCCGGATCATCAGGGGTCGGCGTCTAGCCCAGCGACAGGCCGCGATCCACCGATCGGGTGGTCATTCGCAGCCCAGGGTGGTGGCCACCGCCACCGTGCAACGGGCATCGCGGCAGAGGGGCACGCCGCACCCGCAGTTGACCTGGGCAGGCGGGCACATTCCAGAACACGTGACGCCCGAGCAGCGGGGCGCATCGAGGGTGTGAATGGCAGAACCCGCGGTGCCACAACACCCGTTGGGCACGCAGTCGGAGTCCTGGCTGCACGCCCGCCCCGGGTTGGGGGGCGGGGGCTCGAGGATCGACCCGCAGCTCAGCATCAGCAGCAGCGGGAGGATCATCGGTCTCATGCGATCACCGGTTCATGCCACCGAGGAACTCGATGTTCCCCTTGGTCGGGCGCATGTGCTTGAGCACGAACTCCATCGCGTCGATGGGCGTGAACGGGTGCAGCACCTGGCGCAGCGCGGTGATGCGCACCAGGTCGCCTGGGGTGAGCAGCAGCTCTTCCTTGCGCGTGCCGGACTTGTTGATGTCCATGCAGGGGAAGATGCGCTTCTCGAAGAGCTTGCGGTCGAGCACGATTTCCGAGTTACCCGTGCCCTTGAACTCTTCGAAGATCACTTCATCCATGCGCGAGCCGGTGTCGATGAGCGCCGTGCCGATGATGGTCAGCGAGCCGCCCTCTTCGATGTTGCGGGCAGCACCAAAGAAGCGCTTGGGCCGGTGCAGCGCGTTCGCGTCGACACCACCTGAGAGGATCTTGCCCGACGAGGGCACGACGGTGTTGTAGGCGCGCGCCAGGCGGGTGATCGAGTCGAGCAGAATGCAGACGTCTTTCTTCTGCTCAGCCAGGCGCTTGGCCTTGTCGATCACCATCTCGGCGACCGCGACGTGGCGGGTGGCGGGCTCGTCGAAGGTCGAGCTGACCACCTCGCCGCGCACGCTGCGCTGCATGTCGGTCACCTCTTCGGGGCGCTCGTCGACGAGCAACACGATGAGGTGAATGTCGGGGTGATTCTTCGAGATCGCGTGCGCGATGTTCTGCAGCATCACCGTCTTGCCCGCCTTGGGCGGCGCGACGATCAGACAGCGCTGACCCAGGCCGATGGGGCAGAACATGTCGATGATGCGCGTGGTGAAGTCAGACGCGTCGTGCTCCAGGTGGAGCTTCTTCGTCGGGTAGAGCGCGGTGAGGTTGTCGAAGAGAATGCGATCCTTGACCTCTTCGCCGAAGGGATCGCTGAAGTTGATCTTCTCGACGCGCTGCAGGGCGAAATAACGCTCGCCTTCACGCGGCTGGCGAATCGGGCCGCTGATGGTGTCACCGGGGCGCAGCGTGAAGCGGCGCACCTGCGAGGGCGAGACGTAGATGTCGTCGGGGCTCTCGATGTAGTCGGAGTCAGCCGAGCGCAAGAAGCCGTGACCATCGCGGTCGAGCTCCATCACGCCTTCGGCCTGCACCTCGTAGCGCTTCTCGGTGACGTTCGAGAGGATCGCGACGAGCAGCTCCTGCTTCTTGAGACCCTGCGTGCTGTCGATGCCCAGGTTGTGGGCCATCTTGGTCAGCTCGGTGATCTTCATCCGCTTGAGGTCGGTGAGCTTGAGCACCTGAAGCCGCTTGGCGCCGTCGGCCCGTTCGGGCTCCGCGTCGCTCTCCGCCTGCTGTTGCTCGGGCACGACGTTTTCACCGCTCAGGCGCGCTTCCTGGAGCTCGTCGTCGCGCACCGCGCGGTTCATCGGCGTCATCACCGGGCGCGGCCTTCCATCGTCGTCGGTCTCGCCGTTCGATTCCTGGCGCTCCACCCGCTCTTCTTCACGGGCTTCGCTGGGGCGGAGCTCTTCGAGCTCGGCGGCAGCAGGCTCTTCAACGGCGGCCGCCTTCTTCGCCGGGCGCTTCTTCGGCTTCTCCTCTTCACGCGCGGCGGGACGACGCTTCTTCGAGGTTTCGTCAGATTCGGTCTTGGAGCGAGCGCGTGCCATGGGGAGCTTTGGGGGGGGTCGCAGCGGCTGCCCTGACTTCGAGGCTGCGAGAGTGTTTTTGTGAGGGTGAGGTCTGGCGCCCGACGTGGGGGCCTGACCGCGACAGCGAGAGGTAAAGTACGGGCGGCTTGTGGCCAAGTCAAGCAATGAAGGCGACGCTTTCTCGTCAACAAGGAGTGGCAAGGGCCGGGGCGTTCGGCTTGATCAGGAGCCATGTTCTGGGTCGCTCCGCCTCGGCCAGTCGTC
This sequence comes from Archangium sp., assembly GCA_043773025.1. GTDB lineage: Bacteria > Myxococcota > Myxococcia > Myxococcales > Myxococcaceae > Archangium_A. Next base: position 52,659 of record JAYVFP010000021.1, on the reverse strand, counting down.
CGCTTCGCTCCTGCCTGTCTCGCGCAGCCTCTGGCTGCTGGCGGCTCCGCTCCATGAACCCCGCTGAGCGCCTCAAGACCCTGCGCACCGAGTTGGCCCACCACAACCGCCAGTACTACACCCTCGACGCGCCCGAGGTGTCAGACGCCACCTACGACGGGTTGATGAACGAGCTGCTGACCCTCGAGGCCGCTCACCCAGAACTGGTGACCCCCGACTCGCCCTCCCAGCGGGTCGGCGGCGCGATTTTGAGCAAGTTCGAGAAGGTCACCCATCGGCAACAGATGTTGTCGCTGGCCAACGTGTTCGACGAGGCCGGGTTTCTCGAGTTCGACGAGCGCATCCGCAAGTCGCTCACGCTCGAGGCGGTCACGTACACCTGCGAGCCCAAGATGGACGGCCTGGCGATCGAGCTGGTCTACCAGAACGGCAAGTTCGTGCAGGGCAGCACGCGCGGTGACGGCACCATCGGCGAAGACGTCACCGAGAACCTGAAGACCATCAAGAACCTCCCGCTCACCCTGACGGGGAAGAAACGGCCGGCGTTGCTCGAGGTGCGTGGCGAGGTGTTCATCAAGAGCGCCGACTTCAAGCGCATGAACGAGCAACTGCGCGGGCGCGGCGACGAGGCGTTCGTCAATCCACGCAACTCGGCGGCGGGTTCCTTGCGGCAGCTCGACTCGAAGATCACCGCGTCACGGCCGCTTTCCGTCTACCTGTACGAAGTGGGCATGGTGGAAGGGAAGACCTTCACCACGCACCAGGAGAAGCTCGCGTACCTCGATGAAGTGGGGCTGCCGGTGAACCCGCGCTTCGCCGTGGCGAAGGGGCTGGATGGCGTGATGAAGGAGTACAACTCGCTGCTCGCCGATCGCCACTCGCTCCCGTACGAGATCGATGGCCTGGTGGTGAAGGTCGATCTCACCGACGCGCGCAACCGGCTGGGCCAGGTCTCGAAGACGCCACGCTGGGCGATCGCCTTCAAGTTCCCCCCTGAAGAGATGGAGGCGCAGGTCGACGAGATCGTGGTGCAGGTCGGTCGCACGGGCGCGATCACGCCGGTGGCGAACCTGAAGCCGGTGTTCGTGGGTGGAGTGACGGTGAGCCGCGCCACGCTCCACAACGAGCAGGAGCTGCGCCGCAAAGACGTGCGCAAAGGTGACTGGGTGTTCGTGCGCCGCGCAGGCGACGTGATCCCTGAGATCGTCAAGGTGATCACCACGCGGCGTACGGGGAAAGAGGAAGAGTTCGTCTTTCCCACCAACTGCCCCATCTGCAACTCACCGGTGAAGAAGGAAGAAGACGGGGCGATCGCGCGCTGCACCGGCAAACTCTGCCCCGCCAAGCTCGCCGGTCGTCTGCGCCACTTCGCCACCCGCACCGCGATGGACATCGACGGGCTGGGCGACAAGTTGTGTGAGGCAATGGTCGAGACCGGGCTCGTGAAGACGGTGGTCGGTTTGTACGGCCTCGATTTGACGCAGCTCTCGACGCTCGAGCGCATGGGCGAGAAGAGCGCAAAGAACCTGCTCGAGGCGCTCGATCGCAGCAAGAAGACCACGCTGCGGCGGTTCATCTACGCGCTCGGCATTCCTGAAGTGGGCGAGGCGACCGCGAAGGCGCTGGCCGATTATTTCCGCGACGTGAAGCCGCTGATGGATTCGACCATCGAGTCGCTGCAGGTGGTGAAGGACGTCGGGCCTGAGATGGGTAAGGCGATCCACGGGTACTTCGAAGACGCGGACAACCGGGCGATGGTCGAAGCGTTGCTCGCGGCGGGTGTGACGCCAGAAGCGCCGGCGGCTTCGGCTGCGGGCGCTACGTTCACCGGGAAGACGGTGGTGATCACCGGAACGCTCACCATGCCGCGCGAGCAGGCGAAGGAAGAGATCGAGCGCCGTGGCGGCAAGGTGTCAGGCAGCGTGTCGAAGAAGACGGACTTCCTGGTGGCGGGTGAAGACGCAGGCAGCAAGCTCACCAAGGCGACGGAGCTTGGGGTCAAGGTGCTCAACGAAGAGCAGTTCAAGGCGCTGCTGACCTGAAAAGCACTGAGGGCGGGTGGTGCTTTGGGGTTTCTGACCGTTGCCCACCTCGCGCAGGCCCCTCGGCCGCGGGCAAAGTGCGCTCAAGTTTGACCTGTGGCACCAGCGCACAGCCCCCCGTGCTGTGGTGCCACAGGTCGCGCTGAACGTGTCGAAGCCGCGTTCAGAAAGTCAAAAGAAGCCCGTACCGAGAGCCCGTTCGATTCAGGCGCGATGTTGGTCCCGAAAACACCCTCTTCCCCCGGGCTTTTTTTTCTCACCGCGGCGTCATGCGGTACTTCACGAAAGCCTCACGTTCCCGCAGCTGAAAGTACGGGTTCCGCTCCCGCTCGCGACCAAGACTCGAGACCTTCACGTCCCCGTAGTCATGCCCGGGATAGAGCTGCGTTTCCCCACTCAACCGGCCCAACACCTCGAACAACGACGTATGCATCGCCACCGCATCGCCACCCTTGAAATCGCACCGCCCACACGCGTTGACGAACAACGTATCGCCCGCGAACAACCCGCCCCCGCACGACAGACACTGCGCGCCCGGCGTGTGACCTGGCGTGTGCAGACACTCGACCTCGAGCCCCGCTACCCTCACCCGCTCCCCCGGACTGACCGCCCGAATCGCGCTTTCGAACGGCCGGAGCACCTCGGCGAAGTCGACCTCTGCCTGCTGCACGTAGACCGGCACATCCATGCGCTGGAGCAGCTCGGGCACACCATTGAGGTGATCGTCATGATGATGGGTCAGGAAGATGCCACTGAGCTTCCGGCCATCTGCCTCGACCGCTGCCAGGATCGCGTTCACGTCCCACGCGGGGTCCACCACGAAGGCTTCCGTGCCTCCAGGAGATCCCGACAAGTAGACGAAGTTCTTCTTGGGCCCCAGCGCCAGCTGGCGAACGTACGGCGTCTCTGATTTCGTCTGGTTCATGTCTTCGCGCCTCACCGTACTGTGCTGTTTCGTTGCCTCAGTGGCCTTCGCCGACAAGCCGACCATCGCCTACAAGGCGCCCCCTTCGGGAGACGATGATCGCCCCGTGATGACCTCGATCGTCATCAGCCCGCAGGGCACCGACTACGCCTTCAAGCTCGAGTTCAACAAGGCGCCCTGGGGAGAGGAGTGCAAGACGCGCTGCGCGAACGCCACCCTCTTTCTCGACACCGACAACAACAAGACCACCGGCCTCAAGCTCGCAGACTTGAAGGCAGCCGAGACGGGCACCGACATCACGGTGACCATTCAGGGCGCCAAGGCGCTCAAAGACGGCGTGCCCACCGCGATGCTGCGCGTGAAGGTGATGCAGTACTCCGAAGACGCGACCAGCGTCGAAGAGGGTCACACGTTGGTCGAAATGGATCCCATCAACGACTCCGAACGCGTGCTGGCGGCAGACACCTCGGTGTACCTGCTCATCGACGCGAACATGGGCGAGCAGCCCGCGGGCAAGCAGCTGCGCGTCGTGTACCACCCGCCTGAGTCGAAGCCGCTGGTGGGCATGGCCAAAGGTCTCGCGTCACCTTCGACCGGCCGCGTCGAGCTCTTCAAAGACGGCAAGCTCACCAACCCCGCGCCCAAGAAGAAGAAATCTGACTACGAGAAAATGTGAGGGCGTCAACTCACGGCGGCACGCGTCATCGCCCCAATGGGGGTGCCCCGGGGATGACAATCCAGCGGCACCGTGCCATTCGTACCCATTCTTTGAGGCCCGGAGGAACCACGCGATGAAGCCACTCGAAATCCAGCAGCACGACGCGAAGACACTCGCCGCCGGCTACAAGAAGTCGTTCCGGCTGGTCGAGATCCTCGCGATCCTCACCTTCTGGAGCCTCTGCCTCGCGATCGGCGTGAAGGCCTTTCCATTTCACCAGACGCACCCGTGGTTGCTGGTGGCGGCGTTGTTGAGCGGGTTTCTGTTCGCTGACTTCGTCTCAGGCTTCGTGCACTGGATGGCGGACACCTGGGGCTCGGCCGACATGCCGGTGCTGGGCAAGTCGTTGGTGCGCCCCTTCCGCGAGCACCACGTCGATCAAAAGGCGATGACCCACCACGACTACATCGAGACCAACGGCGCCAACTGCCTCGTCTCGTTGCCGGTGGCCGCGGGCGTGCTGCTCATTCCCCTGAACATCGAGGGGTGGGTGAGCTTCTCGCTGTACAGCTTCGTGACGCTGGGCTCGATGGTCTTCTTCGTGATGTGGACCAACCAGATTCACAAGTGGTCGCACTTCGCGCCGGAGCAGACGCCGATGTTCCTGAAGGTGCTCCAGAAGCTGCACCTGATCCTGCCGTCGGGACATCACCAGCAGCACCACAGCTCGCCGTACGACACGTACTACTGCATCACCACGGGCTGGCTGAATTGGCCGCTGGCGAAGATTGGTTTCTACCGGCACGCCGAGCGCTTCATCACCGCCCTGTTCGGGCTGATTCCGCGGCGTGACGACATCGGGCTCGAGGCCGCGCTGAAGATAGCGCCGCTGGTCATCACCGAGAAGCCGACCGCGCTGACGCAGAACCCGTAGCGCAGTCCCCTCTCCTTCTGGGAGAGGGCCTCACTTCACGTGCAGATCGATTTGCCGAGCGCCTGAAAGAGGCCGCCCCAGAAACCGAGCGCCCACCTCGAGAAACCGCGCCGGAGTATCCGTCACCAGAAAATGCCGCTCGACGGATCCCCGCTCGAGCCGGGTGAGTTCCCGCTCGCGAAGCACCTCCACCAACCGCTCGATCGTCGCCTTCGCCGAATCGACCAGCGTCACGCCCGGCCCCACGACCTTCTGAATCACGTCGGCCAACAGCGGGTAGTGCGTGCACCCGAGCACCAGGGTGTCGACGTCGGCCCCCAGAAAATCCCCGCCCAGATACTTCTGCGCCACGAGCTGCGGCACGGTGCCCTCGGTCCACCCTTCTTCGGCCAGCGGCACGAAGAGCGGACACGCGCGGGTGTTCACCTGCATCGTGGGCGACGCTGCGGTGAGCGCTGCTTGATACGCGCCCGACGCGATGGTGCCGGGCGTACCAATCACCGCCACCTTGCCCGTCTTCGTCACCTTCGCCGCCGCCTGCGCCCCGGGAATGATCACCCCGATGACCGGAATGGGGAGCTGCGCCTCGAGCGCGGGCAACGCCACCGCTGAAGCGGTGTTGCAGGCCACCACCAGCGCCTTGATGTCGTACTCCAGCAACGCCTGCGCGTTGGCCAGCGAGTACCGGGTCACCACCTCGCCCGACTTGGTGCCGTACGGAACGCGCGCCGTGTCACCGAGATAGACGGTGGACTCGAGAGGCAGGCGCTCCATCAGCGCCTTGAGCACCGTGAGACCACCTACGCCCGAGTCGAAGACGCCGATTGCCGCGTGTCTGCCGTGCCGCATGCCCGATGGCAGTAGCACATGCCGCGCCAGCTTCAGAAGCTGAAGCCCGCTCCGAGGGAGAGGCCGGCGTTGTTCAGCACCGCACTCGAGAGAGCTGCTGACTCGTTACGGCGTCATCAGGATCGCCGGGGTGGGCTGGGGGTTGTCTACGTTGGGGAACACGCCGGGCTCCACGTTGTACGTCGGGGGAACCGCGCTGCTCGAGCGATAGATGACGCCGCCCGTGCCCGTCGCCGCGAGGAAGATCTGGTACGTGCCGTAATAGACGTAGGGCACCTGGTAGCCCTGCACGCCGCCGTTCAGGCAAGGCGAGGTGAAGGTGGTGTCTCCGTTCGCGTCGCGCAGGGTGATGCCGACATCGAACACGCCGGCCTGCGCGCAGGTCAGCTGCGTCACGCCATTCGAGAAGGTCCACTTCACCGGGGCAGAGCCGACGATCCACGCGAGGCTGAACTGCTGCGTGGTCGCACCGCCTGCGTAGACATCGAACGAGTTGAGCGCCCGGTAGTAGTAGAGCCCCGCGTTATCGCGCGCCGAGATGTCGATGGTGTGCCGGCCGACGCTCAGGTTCTGGAGCAGCACGCCCGGCGTGGTGCCACCTGCGGCACAGTTGACCGAGGTGGGCGTGCCGTTGTCGATCGCGATGTCGACGGCCGCGATGTACTGGCAGGTGACGGGCGTCGCGGTGGGCAGCGTCCACGTCACGTAGACCGAGCCGGTCGCGCTGCCCGTGGGCAAAAGATTGACCGCGTTCACGACGTCGCCGTTCACCGTCAGCCGGCCCGACACCTCGTAGATGACCGTGCCCTGCGCGTTCTGGCCGCTGATCGTGTAGCTGTAGGTGCCCGCGCGGAAGTTGAGCAGCTTGATGCCCCCTGCGTTCGCGTTGAGGCAGCCGTAGACGCCGTTGTTCTGCAGCGTCTGGCCGGGGATCGAGACGGCGACCTGCACCACCTCGGGCACCTCGAAACATTGCCGGCCGGCGAACTGCCACGTGAAGGTGATGTCGCCTGACCTGCCAGTGGGCGTGGGGGTGTTGCTGAAAACACAGCCGGTTGAGCTCATCAGAGCGGCGGCGGCGATGATGCTGCTCAAAAACCGGGAATGCGCAGTCATGGTGTCCTCGTTGGTGGGGCGTGCCGGAACGGAGTCGGCCGATCGTACGTGACGGAGGCTTCCCTATTCAGGGACGCACGCCAACTCCATGATTCCACAGGGTTGTTTCTTGCTGCACTGCGACAGGGATGTTACGCCGTTCCCCATGCTTGCCTCGATCAATTACGTCGACGTGCTCAAGAGCGCGTCAGGCGTCGAGCTGATGGTTCTCATCGTTCTCGCCGGCGCCTCGGCCTACAGCTGGGCTCTCATCGGCATGAAGTCGATGCAGCTTCGCAAGGCGCGCTCCGAGTCGGTGGCCTTCCTCGACACGTTCTGGAAGGCGTCGCGGCTCGACGCCATCTACACCGCCTCGCAGCAGCTCGAGTCGTCACCGCTGAGCCGGGTGTTTCGCGCGGGCTACGAAGAGCTCTCCAAGCTCGCCCAGCAGAAGGGCGGCACCGAAGCGGCCATGAGCGAGAAGCTCGGCGGCATCGAGAACGTCGAGCGCTCCTTGAGCCGCGCAGCGCTGGCAGAGATCACCACGCTGGAGGCCCACGTTCCCTTCCTGGGCACGGTCGGCAGCACGGCCCCGTTCGTCGGGCTGTTCGGCACCGTGATGGGCATTCTGGGCGCGTTCAACGAGATTGCAGAAAAGGGCAACGCCACCATCACCACGGTCGCCGCGCCCATCGGCAACGCGCTGCTGGCCACGGCCGCGGGCCTGTTCGCGGCGATCCCCGCGGTGATCGCGTACAACTCGTATGTCTCGCGCATCAAGATCTTCGACACCGAGATGTCGAACTTCTCCAACGACTTCCTGAACATCGTGAAGCGCCACTTTTTCAAGTGAGGTGATCCGTGGGCATGTCAGCAGGCAAAGGCGGCGGTCGGGCGACCTTGAGTGAGATCAACGTCACGCCGATGGTCGACGTGATGCTGGTGCTCTTGATCATCTTCATGGTCACCACCCCGCTCATTCAGCAGGGCGTGAAGGTCAGCCTGCCAGAGACGAAGGCGGCGCCGGTGGAAGCCGACGAGAAGAAGCTGGTCGTCTCGATCGACATCGCCAAGCGCGTGTACATCGGCGAGGCCGAGGTGACGCTCGCCGAGTTCGAAGAGAAGCTGCGCACCAACGCCAAGGCCCAGCAGGAAAAAGAGATGTACCTGCACGCCGATCGCGACCTGCCGTACGGCCTGGTGGTCGACGTGATGGCCGCCGCCCAGCGCGCCGGGGTCACGAACGTGGGCATGATCACGGACCCGATGGGGGCCTCCAAGCCGTCGAAGGACAAGGACAAGAAGAAGTGACTGCTGCCGCCCAGAGCCTGCTGCACGACCGCCCCTCCCCGCTGCCCGTGTTCGTGGCGGTGTCGCTGGCCGGGCACGTGCTCGCGGTGGTGCTGTGGCTGGTGGGCGGCTGGCTGTTCGCGGGGCCCAGGGTCGACCTGACGCAGACGCCCATCAAGGCCTCGCTCGTGCGCCTGGGCAAACCGCGCGACGACAAGTTCCTGCCGCGCAAAGAAGAAGAAGCCCCGCCGCCTGCGCCGAAGGTCGAAGAGGTCGCGGTCGCCACGCCTGCGCCTCCGAAGGTAGACACGGCGATCAAGATCCCCACCAAGGACGCCAAGCCCGAGAAGGCCGACAAGAAAGACGGCGCCAAAGACGCGAAGAAGAGCCTGTTCGACGCCTTCGCCAAGAGCGGCAAGCAGGGCAAGGTCGCGGAAGAGCTCGAGGGTGAGGCCGATGGCGACGTCGACGGTGACTCCGCCAAGCAGGAGGGCGAGAAGTACTTTGGCCTGCTCAACGCGGTGGTCAAACGCAACTACGACGTCTCGAACACCATCGACGAGGCTGAACGCCGGCGGCTGCGCGCAGAAGTGGCGCTGCGCATCGGCGCCGGCGGCGAGCTGATTGACGTCAGCCTCACCAGGCCTTCCGGTAACGAGCAGTTCGATTCCGCGGTGATCGGCGCCGTGAAGAAGGCCGCCCCTTTTTCTGCGCCTCCCGAACATTTGCGCGACTCCCTGAAGAAGAGCGGCGTCGCCATCGTGTTCACTCCGTAAACCTGGATTATGAGGTCGTGCATGTTCTCTCGCATCGCTCTGCTGGTGCTGATCCCCACCGTTGCTTTCGCGCAGCGCCCCGTCATCGAGATCTCAGGCGCCAATTTCCGGCCCATGCCGCTGGCCGTCGCAGCACCCCTCACGCAAGACGAAGGCTCCAAGACTGCCAGCGCTGAGTTCGATACTGCGCTCGCCTTCGACTTTGCTGCTTGCGGGCTCTTCCAGGTGCTCGATCGCAAGAGCTTCCTGGCCGACCCCAAAGAGGGCGTCACGGCCTCGACCATTCAGTTCAATCGCTGGACCGACGTGGGCGCGGAGTCGCTGGTGAAGACCCAGCTCTCCACCGATGGCGCCAACCTGCGCGCTGACCTGCGCCTGTTCGGCGTCGCGGCCGGCCGTGAAGAGCTCAAGGTGAGCGAATCAGTGCCCAGCAAAGACGTCCGCCGCCTCGCGCACAAGCTGGCCAACGCGGTCTACAAACACTTCACCCGCGAGACCGGCCCCTTCGAGACGCGCCTCACCTTCACGCGCAAGTCAGCCTCGGGCCGCGACGTGTACGTCTCTGATTGGGATGGCAAGAACGCGCAGCGCATCACCAACGGCGACGTGAACGTGCTGCCTACGTTGGTGCCCGGCGGCGGCGTGGCCTTCACCTCGTACCGCAGCAAGAAGCCCTTCCTCTTCGTCTCGAAGGGTGGCGAGCCCACTCAGCTGATCGCCAAGGGCAGCATGGTCACCGGTGCTGCGTTCTCACCCGACGGCAAGCGCCTGGCGGTCTCGATCTCTGAAGACGAGAACGCTGAGCTGTTCGTGGCGAACGCCGACGGCTCGAACATCACCAAGCTCACCGATACGAAGTTCTTCCTCAACACGAGCCCGTCGTGGTCGCCTGACGGCAAGAAGATCGCCTTCGTCTCGAACCGCGCAGGCAACCCGCAGATCTACACGATGGGAGCGGATGGCTCGGGCGCCAAGCGCATCACCTTCCAGGGCAACTACAACACCACGCCCTCGTGGAGCCCGCGGGGCGATCTGATCGCCTTCACCGCGCGCGACGAGCGCAACGCCTTCGACCTGTTCACCGTGAACGTGGAGAACAACAAGGTCGCCCGCCTCACGCAGGACGCGTCGGGCAATGAAGAGCCGGTGTTCTCACCGAACGGCCGGCTGATCATGTTCACCTCGACACGCGGCGGTGGCCGGGGGCTCTTCGTGATGACCTTCGACGGCAACAACCAGATCGCCCTGCCCATGGAAAAGGGCGACGTCACCACGCCCGACTGGGCGAACTGACTACTCGCGCATCAGCGCAGAGCCCCAGTGGAAGCCCGCGCCCAGGCCGCAGAACCCGACCAGGTCGCCTTGCTTGATGAGGCCGCTCTTGCGGCACTCGTGGTACGCGATGGGGATCGTCGCGGCCGTCGTGTTCCCGTAGCGCTGGATGTTGTTGTACATCCGGTCGTCGGGCAGCTTGAGCTGCTTCTGCACGCCTTCACTGATGCGCAAGTTGGCCTGATGCGGAATGAGCAGCTTCACGTCGTCGAGCTTGAGCTCGCACTTGGCCAGCGTCTCGTGCACGGCCTCGGGCATCTTGGTGACGGCCATCTTGAAGACGTTGCGGCCCTCCATCACGGGCACGAAGCGGCCTTCGGCCACGTGCTCGGCGCTGAAGTACGGGCGGTACTTGAAGCCGGCTGAGGGCACATAGAGGCTCTCGAAGTCCTTGCCGTCGGAGTGCAGCGAGAAGCCCAACAAGCCGCGGTCCGGATCGTCGGTGGGGGCGATGCACACCGCGCCCGCCGCGTCGCCGAAGAGCACCGTGAGGTGGCGGAACTTCGAGTTCCAATCGCGCTCCTGCTGGCTGACCGGCTCGGTGGAGCGGCCCATCACCACGTCCCAGGCGTGCTTGCTCCAAGGCATGAAGCCTGAGTGAATCTCAGCGCCGATGAAGAGGATCTTCTTGGCCGCGCCGGCGCGGACGAGCGCGTCGCACAGCTGCAGGCCGTAGATGAAACCTGAGCACTGCTGGCGAATGTCGAGGGTCGGGATGTTGCCGATGCCAAGCTTTGCCTGCACCAGGCTGCCCACCCCGGGGAAGTAGTAGTCGGGCGTCATGGTGGCGACGACGATGTAGTCGACCTCGCTGGCCTTCCAGCCCGCGTCGTCGAGCGCCTTCTTCGCTGCGTCGACCGCGAGGTCGCTGGTGCCGGTGCCTTCGTTCACGAAGTAGCGCTGCTCGATGCCCGAGCGCTCCTTGATCCACTCCGAGGTGGTGTCGCAGATGAGCGTCAGTCGCTCGTTGGGCACCAGGACTTCGCCCGTGACGAAGCCAGAGCCGTAGATACGAGAGTGCGCTTGAACCATTTGGGACGGGCCTTTTCAGAGAGAGAACGGCGAGGGTTTCCGAATATCGGCGGAGTCGTCGCGCAGGCAAGCGAAGCCGACCGACACGCTGCGTCAGAGCTGCGTAACCAGCTACGCACTTGGCGTGGTCGCGCGTGCAGGTCGCAGCGTCGAGTCATGATCAAGCGCGGTCGACGCACCTCGGTGCGGGAAGCAGTCAGGGAGAGGCAGACACTGACGCGCCCCTCATGATCACATCGACCCATGCGTCACCACTGGCAGCTCGACGACTCGATTCACTTTCTCAATCACGGCAGCTTCGGAGCCACGCCGCGACTCGTGCTCGAACGCCAACGTGAGTTCCGCGACCGCCTCGAAGCCGAGCCCGTGCGCTTCATGGTGCGTGAGCTGCCCCCGCTGTTCGACGAAGCGCGCACCCGACTCGCGAGCTTCATCGGAGCCAAACCAGACGATCTCGCCCTCATCACCAACGCCACCACCGGCGTGAACGCCGTGCTGCGCTCGCTCGACTTCCAGCCCGGCGACGAGTTGCTCACCACCAACCACGGCTACAACGCCTGCACCAACACCCTGCACTACGTGGCCGAACGCACCGGCGCGAAGGTGGTGGTCGCGCAGATCCCCTTCCCCGTGGTGAACGCCGCCACGCTCGTCACCGCCGTGCTGAGCGCGGTCACGCCCAAGACGCGCCTGGTGCTACTCGACCAGATCACCAGCCCCACTGCGCTGGTGTTCCCGATCGCAGCGCTGGTCAAAGCTCTCGAAGCCCGCGGCATCCCCGTGCTGGTCGACGCGGCCCACGCGCCTGGCCACATCCCCCTTTCCCTCGACGCCACGGGCGCCAGCTTCACCACCGGCAACCTGCACAAATGGGTCTGCGCACCGAAAGGCGCCGCCTTCCTGCACGTGCGACGCGATTGGCAATCGAAGATCCGCCCTCCGGTGATCAGCCATGGCGCCAACTCACAGCGCACCGATCGCTCCCGCTTCCAGCTCGAGTTCGACTGGGTCGGCACGCAGGACCCCACCGCGCTGCTCTGCATTCCCACTGCGCTCGACTTCATGGGCTCGCTGCTGCCGGGTGGCTGGCCCGCCTTGATGGCCCTCAATCACGCCGAGTTGGTCGCTGCGCGAGCCACGCTGCTCGAAGCCGTCCCACAGCCCCTGCCCTGCCCTCCAGAGCTGCTCGGTTCGATGGCCACCATCGTGCTGCCCCAGGATCCCGGCGACCGACTGTTCGAAGACTTCCGCATCGAGATCCCGGTGATCCCTTTCGAAGGAAAGGCCCTGCTGCGCATCTCGATGCATCGGCACGTTCGGCCGGGCGACCTCACCGCGCTCACCACGGCCCTGCGTGCCTTTGGGCGCGAGGCTGCGGGAATGTCGTACTAACCTTCGGCCCGTGAACCGCTACGCAGCAATCGACGTGGGAACGAACTCGGTGTTGTTGCTCGTGGCCGAGCGTCAGCCTGACGGCCGCTTCATCGCGGTCGAAGAGCGCTCGGAGATCACCCGCCTCGGCAAGGGTGTCGATCAGACGAAGACCCTCTCACCCGACGCGCTGGAGACCACCCTCAAGGTCCTCGAGCGTTTCGCGCAAGAAGCCCGCGACCTCGGCGCGCAGGGCATCGTCGCCAGCGCCACCTCGGCGGCCCGCGACGCGAGTAACGGCAGAGTCTTCCTCGACGGCGCGAAGACGCGCGCAGGGCTCGACGTGGAAATCATCTCGGGCGACGAAGAGGCCCGGCTGTCGTTCGCCTCTGCCTTCTCGGACTTCGGAGGCAAGACGCCGCTGGTGGTGCTCGACATCGGCGGCGGCTCGACCGAGTTCATCTACGGCAGCCCGCAGGGCGAGGTGACCTTCCGTCGCAGCTTCGACGTCGGCTCGGTGCGGCTGACCGAACGTCACGTGAAGACCGACCCGCCGAGCCAGCCTGAGCTCGACGCGATCGACGCGATGCTGAACGCGACGTTCGCCGAGCTGCCCAGCCCGCCCGCCGGCTTCAAGATGGTGGGCGTGGCCGGCACGGTGACCACGCTCTGCGCGGTCGCCCGCAGAGTCGAGCCCTACGATCCCACCCTCATTCACGGCGCCTCGTTGGCCTTCGACGAGGTGAACGCCGCGTTGAGCCGGCTCGCTTCGCTTCCCACGTCGTTGCGGAAGACCGTGCCTGGCCTTCAGCCGAAACGTGCTGACGTGATCGTCGCCGGTGGCCTCATCTTCCGCGCGGCCATGCGGGCGCTCGGCGTCACCGAGGTCATCGTCAGCGATCGAGGCCTGCGCTGGGGCCTGCTCTCGGATCGTTTCGGAAAGACGAAGTGACGGCGCCTCGCGCTGCGGCACCCGGCGCGATGTTCGCGCTCCTCATCCTGACGTTGATGAACATGCTCAACTACGTCGATCGCTACGTACCGTCGGCGGTGAAGGGCCTGTTCAAGAAAGACCTCGACCTCACCGACACGCAGACCTCGCTGCCGCTGACCGCGTTCATCATCGTCTACATGATCGCGAGCCCCATCTTCGGCACCCTCGCCGAGCGGGGAAATCGCCGACTGTTGATCGCCTTCGGAGTCGCCGCCTGGTCACTGGCCACCGCGGCCGCGGCGCTGGCCGACAGCTTCTTCACCTTCATGCTCGCGCGCGCCGCCGTGGGCATCGGTGAAGCGGCCTACGCCACGCTCGCGCCTTCGCTGCTGGCCGACTTCTACCCGCCCGAGAAGCGAAACCGCGTCTTCACCCTCTTCTACGTCGCCATCCCCGTGGGCTCGGCGATGGGCTTCGTGCTCGGCGGCGTGCTGGGCGAACACTTCGGCTGGCGCACCGCGTTCCTCGCCGTCGGTCTGCCCGGCCTGCTCGTCGCAGCGCTCGCCTTGTTGATGAAGGACCCCGTGCGCGGCGCCTTCGACGAAAAACCAGCCGAGGTCATCTCGTGGCCACAGGCGCTCAAGAGCCTCGCAAAGAACAAGATCTTCCTCTTCACGGTAGGCGGCTACACCCTGGTCACCTTCGCCACCGGCGGCATCGCCGACTGGTTCGCGGAGTTCCTCTCGCGCGATCGCGGCATGACCTTGTCGGAAGCCGACCTGGCGATCGGCGCCTCGGCGGTGGTGGGCGGCCTGCTGGGCACTTCGACCGGCGGTTTCCTCGCAGACCGGCTCGGCAAACTCACCCGCCAGCCGTACCTGGCCATCTCAGGGCTCGCGATGATCCCCGCTGTCGCGCTGACCGTGGTGGCGATCTTCGTGGCGCGGCAACCGGCCGTCATCGTCGGCTGCGTGCTCTTCGCGCAGTTCTTCCTCTGGGCGTACAACTCACCGGTCAACACGCTGCTGGTGAACAGCGTCGAGCCGGGGCTTCGCGCGCGCGCGTTCGGGCTGTCGATTCTCTGCATTCACCTCTTCGGCGACGTGCTCTCCCCGCCGCTGATCGGCGCCGTGTCCGATGCCACTGGCAGCCTCGAGACCGCGCTCATCATGGTGCCCATCGCGGTGGGCGCGGGCGGGCTCATCTGGCTCTACGGCTGGAGAACGTTGCCTGACGACCGGGTCAGCCCGACTGCCGAAGCTCCGCTTCGAGCTTCGGCTTGAGCTCGTCGGCGATGCGCTGAATCTCCTCCTGCAGGCGCTCTCCTTCGGCCAGCAGGTGCGCACGCAGTCGGCTGCGATCGCCCAGCTTGAAGAAGGCCACCACGTCGTTGAACGCGGCGCGGCGACGCTCGACGAAATAAAGCGTGAAGACGGCCAGGGGAAAGGCGCCCAACAGCACGACCACCATGCCCGCAAGGCCCAAGAACCACCAGGCCGCCACCGTCAGCAACGACCACCACAACGGCACCATGATCGCCGCTGAGATGAACTTGAGGGTGCCGATGCGATCGCGCGACACCGGCACCGCCAGCGCGAGCGCCTTCAAGAACATGTACGGCACGAAGTAGAGCAGCATGCCCAACGCGAAGAGCGGGAAGCCGAAGGTGAGCGCGGCGAGGTTGCGCAGCACGAAGGTGCGCACCGGCTTCTCCTCGAAGCTCACCGCGAGATCGCCGGGGCTGGCGCTCACCACCTCGAGCCGGGCGTGGAAGGACAACACGTCTTCCTTGAGATCGTCGAACCGCTCGGGATCGACCGAGCGCAGCATCGAAGCGCCGCGCGCGAACAGGCGCAGGCGGAAGGTGTCCTTCTCGCGGTAGCCGTTGCGCAGCGCGAAGAGCCGATCGGCGGTGTGAATGAGATCGAGATCTTCCCAGGACTCCAGGTTGAGCGTGACCGTACGCATCGCCTCGCCGACCTTGTGGGTCAGCGAACGCACCCACTCCTGCTCGGCCTCGCCCGTGAGCCCGTCGCCGACGGCCTGCACGAGAATCGGCTCACCGACCTCGACGTGCACCTTGCTGCGGAAGAGATGTTTCTGCGCGTAGGTCAACCCGATGGGGATGATGCGCAGCGCCTGCCCACCCCGCACCGTCTTGAGCGCGATGCGCGCGCAGCCGGTCTTGATGTCGGACAGTTGGGGGGCCGAGTGCGATTTCCCCTCAGGAAAGATGGTGATCGCCTTCTGGGTGACGAGCGCGTTGGCCGCGGCGTCGAGCGTGCCTTCGTTCTTTTCCATCAGGCCCGGGTGATCCTGCTTGCGGTAGACCGGCAGCGCGCCCACGCCGCGCAGAATCCAGCCGAGCACCGGCGCGCGAAAGAGCGGCTCACGCGCGAGGAAGGTGACCTGGCGATCGGTGATCATGAACACCATCGCGGGGTCGAGCAGGCTGTTGGGGTGGTTGCCCACGAACATCACCGGGCCCGAGAAGTCGTCGACCCGGCGCACCACCTCGACTCTGTAGAAGAGGCCCAGCGCCATCGAGACGATCGTTCGTACCAGCCGATAGAACATCGCGTTCAAGCCCCCCTAAAAGACGCCGATGTTGAAGTGGACCACGAACTGCGGCTCGTTGATGACGAGATCTGGTGCGAGGTTGATGCCGAGGTCCAGCGCCAGCGCGCCGATCAAGGTCACGTAGCGCACCCCCACCCCCACCACCGGGCGAAACGGGCCTACGGAGTTGGGTACGGTGAGCCACAGGTTGCCCGCTTCGAAGAACAGGCCGAGGTCGAGCACGCCGAACGCGGGGAAACGCAGCTCGGCCTTGAAGACCGCGAAGAGCTCGCCGCCCTGCGAAGGCACCTGCCGGTTACCCAGAATGGTCTTCGCAGCCGACGAGCAGCCATCCTTCGCGGCCAGCACCTGGCAGTCAAAGACCTCCTTGCGGTACTGCGCGCGCAGGTCGTCGGCCACCAACTGATCTTCGTTGAAGCCGCGCACCGAGGTCGCACCTCCCAGGAAGAACCTTCGCACCGGCGGCGTGGCCGAGCCGCGCGTCAGCGGGAAGATGCGCCCACCACGCGCAGAGACCGCCAGCACGAAGCGGTTGGCGAACGGCACGTAGCCCGTGGCGAGCCCGCTCACCTTGAGGAAGTCCACCACCACCCGCTTGAGCTCTTCGTCTTGCGCGAAGAAGGCGCCGGTCAATTCGCCTGACGCCTGCAGCAGCAGCCCCTTCGTCGGCATCAACGCGCTGTCGCGCAGATCGATGGTGGGGTTCAACCGAACGCCTTGCAGCGCGAACTCGCCGAAGTTGAAGCGCAGCCGCTCTTGATCCACGAGGCTGGTGGGCGGCACCGAGGTCAGCGCGCTGCCGACCCGCTCGACGAAGCTGTATTCAAGCTCGTATTGCAGCGCGAGAGAGATCTTCGGGCGCATCCAGTCGAGCCCGGGGATGCGGAAGGTGGTCGACCAATCGAGCGTGGGCACCGCCGCGACACGCGTAAAACGGAACTGCGGGCGGAAGACGCGCTCGCCGATGAGATCGAGCCGCAAGCCGATGTGCGCGGGGAGAATGCTGCGCGCGTCGAGCGAGAGGTTCGCCCGGAAGCCCATCTGTTTGTAGAGCTCGAGGCCGGTGAGATCGACCTGGTTGGTGAGCGCGGGGAACGAGGTGAAGAAGAGGTTGCCCTGCAGCCGGCCCGTCAAGGTGATCGCCCGGCCACCGATGTTGTTCACCGAGCCTTCCACGCCACCGCGAAAACCGTCGGCGAAGAAGTAGCCGAAGAAGAACTCGCCTGAGAACAGCGGCCGCTCACGCACCTTGAGCAGCACCGTCTTGAGCGCCTCGGGGCGATCCGGCGAGAGCATCTCGACCTGCACGCTTCGGAAGATGTTCAGGTTCGAGAGGTTGCTCTGCGTCGAGAAGAGCGACTCGGAGTCGAGCGGCTGCCCTTCCTTCATGGTGGCCTGCAGCGTGATGATCTCTTCCGCCGTACGCACCTGGCCCACGGGCAACACCGCGCGCACCTTCACCTGAGGCCCCGAGGCCACCGAGATCAACGCGTCGACCGACTGGCCTTGCGCATCGAGCGAGTACGACGCGCTCACGTTGGCGAACAAGTACCCGTTGCGGCCCAGCTCGCGCGAGACCCCCTGCTCGATGCGCTGCAGCTCACCTGGGCTGAAGGGCGAACCCAGCTTCACGAAGCTGAGCGAGGGCGAAGAAAAGCCCGGCGGCAGCCCCTCCGATTGCACCACGCGGAACCGCGCCAGCGGCCCTTCTTGAATCACGAAGCGCGCCCGCCCCAGCCGCCCTTCCAGCTCGAGGCCCGCGAAGATGACGGAGGCCTTCAGGTGCCCGCGCTCGCGGTAGAGCGCCATCATCGCCTTGGCGGCTTCACCCCACGCCGCCTCGTCGAAGACCGTGTCCATCGGTGGTGAAGGCAGCGTGTCGGCGAAGACCGGGCTGGTGCGCCCTTCGGTGTCGGTGGGATCGCCCATCGAGTGCAGCTCGAACGGAGGCACGGGCGCCGAGGTCTCCATCACCCGGCGCAACACCGATTGCAGCTCGCCTTCCGGAACCACCGAGGCGCCCTCGAAGCCGATGGAAACCACGCGCAGGGGCGAGCCTTCTTCGATGGCGAAGCCCAGCGCCGCTTCGGTGCTCCGCGGCTTGAGCACCTCGGAGGGCACCACCCGCACGTCGTGGTACCCGCGGAACCGGTAGAACCGTTCGATGCGTTGCGCGAGGCGTTCGGCCAGCGCGAGATCGAGCGTCTCTTCGCCGTCGTACGCGAGCAACCACTTGAGCGAGCTGTCGGACACCAGCCGGTTGCCGCTGAAGATCAGATCGTACCGAGGCCCAGAGACCACCGGCACCACCACCCTTCCGTCGTCGCCCACCTCGGGAAGATCGACCCGCGCGCGGAAGTACCGTTCGCGCCGGTACAGCCCGCGCACGGCCTCCAACCCGGTCTCCAGGCGCGCGAGATCGAGCAGGTCACCGGGGCGAACGCCCAGCCTGTCGAGCACCTTGCGCAGCGGCAAACCCGGCTCACCCGAGAACGAGACCGCCCTCACCCGGCTGGGCGCGCCCTCCTTCACGATGAAGCCGATGGACACCGCGCCTTCCACCATCGCGGCTTCGGTGCGCACCTCGACGGCCCTGAACCCGCGGCGCTGGTAGAGCGCCCGCGCGTTCTGCGCCGCGTGTTCCGCGCGTTCAGGCCAGTACTCCGAGCCCACCTCGAGACCCGACGCGGCGATCACCTCGTCGCGGGTCAGCTCGACCGTGCCCTCCACGAAGACCGCGCCGATGTTCTGCCGCGGCATCAGGATGAAGATCAGCTCGACCCCTTCGGCGACGTCGCGGCCCTGCACCTCGATGTCGGCGAACTTGCCGGTGGCGAACAGGCTCTCGATCGAGCGCTCGACCGCGCGTCTCGACAGCGCCTGGCCTTTGCGCACCGTGACCAACTGGGGCACCCGTTCGAGCAGCTTGCGATCGGCCCCTGCGGGCAGACGAACCTCCACACCCGCGATGGTGGGGGCCTCGGGGGCCGACGTCTGCGCAAGCAGCGCCAAAAGAAGAAAAGTCACTCCCATTCGAATCGAAAACGCAGCTCCACGCCCGGATTGCCGACCGTCGTGTTCTGGTTCTGATTGTCCCACTGAGCGCGTGCAGAGACCCGTTGATTGAAGCGGTACTCTGCTTGAGCCTTGGTTCCGCGCCCTGTCACCGGCTGCGTGACGCCGACCTTGAGGTTGTCGGTAAGGACCTTGGATTCCCAGGTGACAGCGGGTTCGGCCGTACCGGTGACCTCGTTAAAGCTGGTGGTGAGCCTGACCTGCTGATCCTTGAGGCCCACGTTCTGCGAGAGAAATCGTTGCACCTGCTGATCGAGCCCTGAGGCCGAGAGCAGCGCTTCGGCAGCCAGCCCCGCGCCCGACCTCTCTGTCAGCCGCTCGCGCGAGGTCACACCCAACGTGAGCAACGAGAAGATGTCGGCGTCAGGCAGCGGCGGCTCAGAGGTGAGCGAAATCTTCGGGTCTTCGATGCGGCCGAACGCCTTCACGGTGACCAGATACTCGCGCACCTGGCTCTGGGCCGAGAGGTCGAAGGTGGGCCACAGCCCGTTGAACTGGAGCTGACCGCGCTGCACGTTGAAGGTGTTGCCGCGGAAGAAGGCCTGGGCGCCCTCCTGCGTCTCCACCACGCCGATGAGCACCGGCTTCACGTTGGTGCCCGAGAGCTTCAGCCGGCCCACCAGGCGGGCGCGCGCGAGGTTGTTCTCGATGCGTACGTCGCCGGCGGTGCGAAGATCGACGTCGAGGCGCAGCCACTCGTGGGGCTTGGTGTCGTTGGGCACCTGCACCTCTTGCGCGTTGGCCACCAGGCCATCGAGCGCGAGCGGCTGCGTGTAGCGAAACTTCACCACGTCGAGCCCGCCGGAAAGCTGGAACACCTCGGCGTTGCGTGAGGCCAGCAGCAACGAGCCCGTCAGCGTCACCGGCACCTCGGGCTTGAGCTGCACCGAGACGTCTTCGAGGTCGGTCTGCAGCTCGAGGCTCTTCATCGCGAAGCGCTCGAGCCGCACGTCACCACGTGAACGCACCCGGCCTTCGTTCAAGAAGCCCTGCACGTCCTGAATGATGATGCGTGACTCCGAGAAGTCGGCCCGGCCCGAGAGCGCGCGCACCGAGAGATCCTGCCCCCGCACCTGGAACCGCGTGTCGGTGAGCGAAGCGCGCCCGGCCAACGAGGGCGAGCCGACCGGCCCACCGAAGGCGGCGGTGAAATCGAGCCGGCCCTGCGTGCGCTCGAGCTGGTTGGTGAGACTCGACAGCAGGCGCAGGTCGACCGAGCCGCGCGTCTTCAAGTCGACGTTGACCGGCCCCCACGTGCCGGCCGCGGTCAGCTCGGTGGTGGGGCCCTTGAACTCGAGCGAGGCCACTTCGAAGGCCCCCGCGTTCCAACTCAGCTCGACTGGCTCGACGTTGGTGGCCGTCACGTCGCCGCGCGCGATGCCCACGTCGGTCAGCGTGGCGTGCGCGATCACCTTCTGGAGATCGCGCATCGGCCCGTGCGCTTCGACGGTGCCCTTGAGCCGCACTGAAACAGACGCGGCCGACTCGGGAAGGAACGGGCCCAGATCCGCCAGCTGCACCGAGATGTTCGAGCGGAAGGGCCACTCGTTGCGCATGCTCATGTCCAGCGTGGCCGCAAGCCCGGGGAACAAGGTGCCACCCGCCTGCAGCTCGCGGCCCACCGCCTTCGCCTCGAGGTGCATCGGCCCCAGCACGTGCTGTTTCCAGGTCACGTCCGACGACGACATCCAGCCGTCCATCAGCACCTGCTCGGTGGTGCCGCCCACTTTCGCCTTCGCCACGAAGGCACCGGCGATGGGCAGCTTGCGCTCGCCGTTCGGGTCGATGAGCTCGTTGAGCGAACCGCCTTCGATCGCCAGGCGGTAGTCGATGGGCCCCTCGAAGTTCCAGGTGCCGTCGACGGCGAAGCGGCCCAGCGGCCCGTCGAACACGGTCGGCTCGAGCACCAAAGTCTGCCCTGCTTCGAAGCGGGCGATGAGGTTGGCCTCGCCCAGCCGGCGATCGAAGTAACGCCCATCACGCACCCGCGCGGCGATCACGCCTGCGAACTCACTGACCGGACAATCGAAGGCGGCCAGCGCGCTCATGCGGCCGGTGAGCACGCCGTCACGCAGGTTCTCCATGGTGGGGCTCAGAAGAGCGAGCAGCTCGATCACGTCTTCCACCCGGCCGTCGGGCAACTGCACGGTCGCGCGCGCGTGGAGCCCCGGAGGCTTGAAGGTCAGCGCCACGTCGCCGAAGTACTGCGTCTGACCCTTCTGCGCGGCGACCGAGGGGAAGGCGAGCACGTCGTTGGCAAAACGCAGCGGGCTCTGCACCACGCCTAAAGAGTAGCCCCTCAACTTGAAGTCGCGCAGCGTGGTCTGCCCATCGATCACCACCGCCGCGAAGGGCCCCTTGATGGTGACCCGCGCCTGCCCGAAGCCCGCCCACGGCATCTCGGCGAGCGCCCCGAAGTCGGAGAGGTCGATCGCATCGGCGCTCACGTCGGCGTCGATCGCGTTGCGCTGAGGGAAGAGCTTCACCGCGCCCGAGACGCGCGTGCCTTCGCCTTCGCCCACACGAATGGCCACGTCGTCGAAGCTCACCGTCTGCGAGGTGACGCCCAGGCGGAACCGGCCCGCGGCCTGCTTGAAGCGCAAGATGTCGATGCCCGCGCTCTGCGGCCCATCCCACGGGCGGGCGGCCAGCACGAAGGGGCCGGTCTTGAACTCGATGTCGCCGCCCAGCACCGGCGTGGGGCTCAGGTTGCCGCTGACCACGCCCTTGACCGACGCGGCGAACTCCACCCACGCACCCGAGACACCCGCGCGCGCCATGATGCGGGCGAACGAGGCGTCTTTGGTCTCGATGCGCGCCGTCACGGGGAAGCCGGGCTCGAGTAAGACTTCTCCGGCCACCCGCACTTCACCTTCACCCGAGCGGGTGACGAACTCCTCGAGCTTCACCGTCTTGCCGCTCCACGACACGCGGGCGGAGAAGTCACCGGGCGCGTACGTGTCGAGGATCACCCGCGAACCCTGCAGCTCACCGTGAGCCGAGAGCGCGTCGAGCTTGCCGCCGATGCTGGCGCGCGCGAGCACCTGACCCGAAGGCGCCGGGAGCGGAATGCCCAGGCGCGGCATCGCCTCGAGCGGCAACCAGGTCTGCAGCGCGAGATCGAGCGAAGGCACCGCGTCACACAACCCGTCGATGGTGCCAGAGCTGGTCACCCGCACACCTTCGAGGTTCGCCTCAACGCGCTGGAGATCCACCTGCTCTGCGCCGAGATCGAGCGCGCCCTCGAGCACCAGCTTGCCCAGCCGCAACGTGCGATCGCCCAGCACCACCGCGCCGCCTCGCCCGTCGAGTGACACGGTGGCTTCACGGCGATCCAGGGTCGCGTCGATGGTCACCCCGTCGAGCCTGACCGAACGGCCCTCTGGCAAATGGAGCACGACCGAAGCGTCCACCACCCGCAGCTTTCCGATGCGCAGCCGCGAGAGCTCTCTGACGGGGCAGCTGTTGCCTTGCGTCTTCGAAGGGTCGCCCAGCGGGAGCGTCAGCTCGACGTGGGGGCGGACGAGCTCGACGTCTTGTAACGAGACCCCGCCCAGGAACAGGCCTCGCAACGAGACCGCCGCCTTGTCGGCCGTCACCATCGGCGCGGTTTCACCCTCGCGCGTCACGGAGATCCGGCTGACCTCCACGCTGCCCAGCAGCGGGTCAATGGCGCAACGGCCCAGCTCGACCTCAGCGCCGATCGCCCCCGGGAGCCGTTCGCGCAGTTGGCTGCAGACGACTGCGCCCGCGCGTTCCGTGCGCAACACCAGCACCAGAGCGAGCAGACACGCGGCGATCACACCGAGCGCTTGTCGCCAACGGCGTCGGGTCGGCTGCACCTCAGAACTCCTTCCTGTCGGCTCAACCCGGGCTACAGCTTCCCGAGTCCCTCGAGATAACGATCGATCTCTGCCAGGTCGACCCCAGCCTTGGGCTTCGACGGGGCGGAGAGCCCGGCATTCGGGGCGGTCGGTGCAACGTTTTCACCCGTCAGGCCTGCGACCGCAGCGGCCATCGAAGCGTCTCGTCGCACCACGTTCGGAATAACGGGTGGTACTTCGACGGCGGGCCGCGCCACGGGCGGCACGGGCGCACGCACCGTGGCGGCCACCGGAGCGCTCGCGGGCGCAGGCGGCTGTGGCGGACGGGCGATGGGCGCGGGCGGTGCGTTGGCCACTGCAAAGACGGCGCTGGGCGCGGTGATGGCGGCCGCAGGAATGGCACTGGGTCGCGGAGGCGGGGCAGAAGACGGCGCGGGCTTCGCGGGCGGCGGCGCGACCGGTTGAATGGGCGCGATCGCAGGCGGCGCCACCGGAGCTGCGGCGACGGGCTCGGGGGCGGCGATCGACGGCACCACCGCCGGGTTCTGCGCGCCCGTCTCGAGGCCGAGGTTGTCGGCTATCTGTTCGATCGACGCGCCGCGAATCTCGGTGCCGCGCGAGAGGAACGTCTCGAACAGCGCGTTGTCGCAGAGGGTGTTGATCACGCGCGGCGTACCGCCCGCTCGACGATGCACCGCTTCGATCGCGTCACCGGTGAACGGGTTGCGCGCGCTGCCGGCCAGGCGCAGCCGGTGCTTGATGTACGCCTCGGTCGAGTCGGAGGTGAAGGGCTCGAGGCGATAGCGCATGGCCACGCGCTGCGCGAGCGGGGGGTCCAACTTGAGGTTCTTCTCGATCTCCGGCAGCCCGAAGAAGACGAAGCTGATCAGCTTGCGCTCGGGCACCTCGAGGTTGAGCAGGCCGCGAAACTCTTCCATCAGCTCGCGGGTCTCCAGCATCTGCGCTTCGTCGATGAGCACCACGGCCTTGCGGCCTTGCTCGTAGATTTGCAACAGGCGCTGGTAGAGCTGGCTGAGCAACGCGAGCTTTTCCTGCGCGGGGTTCTCGACGCCGATCTGCAAAGCGATTCGCCGAAGCAACCAGCTCGCCGTGATGCCGGAATGAATGATGACGAGGAGCGCGGCCTCGTACTCTTCCTCGGGCAACGAATCGAGCATGCGCCGGGCGAGCGTGGTCTTGCCCGCGCCGATCTCTCCGACCAGCACGGCCAGGCCCTTCATCGAGTTCACTGCGTAGAGCAACCGCGCGAGCGCCTGCTGATGCTGGGGCGCGTTGTAATAAAACCGGCTCACCGGAGCGTTGCTGAACGGCTCGCTGCTCAGACCGAAGTGCTCGAGGTAGCTCATGACGGTTTAGACGTAGCCGACTTTGCGAGCCCCACCACGAGGGGGCGCCCCACCCGCGGGCGGCTTGGGAGGCGGCGGCGCGTCGTCTTCCGGCACGGTGATCGCCGAGAGCCGCGAAACGGCTTCCGCAACCGAGCGGTAGTTGCCGTCGATGGCCTGCACCTTCAAGAACTGGTTGAGCGCCTTGCCCGGCATGTTGGCGGCCTCATAGGCGACGGCCAACTCGTACCTCAGCGACTTCTCCACCTCGCCCCTGGCGTGATCGCTGGCGAGGCCCTGCTGGTACGCGTCGATCGCCGAGGTCACTTCACCGCGCGCGACCTGGAGCATGCCGATCATCGAGAGGCAGTCGATCTCTTTGCGTTTCCCCAGGCACCCCTTGCGCGCGATGGTGAACTCGCCGACCGCGTCGTCGATGAGGCCCATCTCTTTGTAGGCGACACCCAGGTCGTAGTGCGTGTCGACGTCTTCGGGTTTGACGACCTTCTCGAGACCCTTCTTGAACTCGGCGAAGACCTCTTCGACCGACACCTGGTACTCGTCGTTGCCCCCGCCGGTGGACGCCTCGCCCGTCTCTGACTGCTCGTCGCCGAAGTCGCCCAGCTCGTTTGCGAGCTCTGCTGCGAGGTCGAACGCGTCGCGGCCTTCTTCTTCTCCGTTGGTCTGCGCAGCTTCAGCAGCGGCGCTCTGGGGCGCACTCGCGCCGCCATTCTGCTCGGCCTCGACCCGCGCCATCATCTCGGCTGCGCGGCGGTGATCGGGGTAGGCGATCAGCACCGTCTCGAGAATCTCGCGGGCTTCGTCGTAGAGGCTCTGTTCGATGAAGAACATCGCCTCGTCGCACTCCTCGACCGCCGGCTCATCTTCGGGGGGCGCCTCGACGGGCACCTCGTCGGGGATGGGCGTGGTGGTGGTGGGCGGCTCGTAATCGTCCTGCGCTTCCGGTTCGGCGAACGACTCTTCGGGCAGCGGCGGCCGGGCGCCGCGCAGCATCGAAGGGTCGATGCGCGGCTGCACGCGGGTGGGCGCGTCGTTCTCGTCGTCGTCGCCCAGACCCGGGGGCTGCGACATCGGCACCGTCGTCATGGCAATGGCCTGACGCGCGGGCTCGGTGGCCACCGGCAGCCCGATGTTGCCGGTGGCTTCGTCTTCGGAGACGGCCGGGTCGTCGACCAGCGAGAACTCGCCGGTGGTGGGCTCGCCGTCGGGTTGATCGTACGACGCGGCGTCGTAGCTGATCGGCGCTTCGGCCTCGAAGTCGGAGATCACCTGCTGATCAGGCTCGGGCTCATAGAGATCGGGCACCGGCGGGGGATCGACCTCGACCTCGCCGGCGGCCTCTGCGTCGGAAGCGCTCAGCAGCACCTCGTCGCTGAGCACCTCGGACGAATCGACCAGCTCTTCGCTGGCCATCTCACCCGAGATCACGTCTTCGGGCTCGTCAGCGACGATCACCTCATCGTCGCTCGAGTCGACCAGAATGGCGTCTTCGGCATCAGACTCTTCGTGCCGCTGAGAGGTGGCGGCCGAGGCGCCGCCGTGGGCCATGCGCAGCGCCGAGAGGAACACCGGCACTTCGGGGTGACCTGGCTGCTGCTGAAGAATGCTGGCCAGGTACGGCTGCGCGCGCTGCGCATCACCCGAGCGCGTGTGCAGGCGCAACACGTTGAGCAGCTGCTCGAAGGACTGCGCGTGATTGTTCGACGCGACGTAGATCGCGTACGCCTTTTCGTGCGCGTCGATGTTCTCCGGGTCGATCGCGAAGACCTTGCGAAGGTGCTCCAGCGCTTTGTCGTGCAGGCCGTACTTCACGTAGACGTCGGTCTCCGTGAGCAGCTTGCCCAGGTTGTCCGCGCCGGGGCCCCTGGGCTTGGTCACCGATGGAGCGAGCGCGGGCTGATAGGTCTGCTGCACCGCGGTGGCCTGGCTCGAGGGCGGGTACGCGGGCATCGCAGCGGTCGCGCCCGCAGGGGCCGAACGCGCGGAAGGCGGCGGTGCTTCGTAGACCTCCGCGGGTGCGACAGCGGCAGTGCGCGCCTGCACGTCGGGATCAGCCGGGTCGAGCTGGCCGACCTGCGCCCAGACCTGCTCGGCCTCTCCTTGCATGTTCTTGTCTTCGTACGCGCGCGCGAGCTCTTTGAAGACCGAGATGGTCTTCGACATCTGGCCCAGGCCCTGGAACGCCACGGCGAGCAGGCGCAGCGTGTCGATGTCGCGGTTGTCGGCCTTGAAGCAGATCTGCAGCTTCGCCAACGCGCGTTTCTGATCGTTCTTCTGCAGGTACGCTTCGGCCAGCTCTTTGGCGAGGCGCAGGTTGTCGGGCTGCAGCGACGAGAGCCGCTCGGCCACGCGCAGATAATCGTCGGTGCGGCTGTTGCGCTTGAGGTGCTCGGCGGCCTTGGTGAACTCACCGGCGGCTTCGGTGTTGAGGCCCTCGCGCACGTAGAGATCGGCGAGCTTCACTCTCGAGGCGACGTTGTCGGGATCGAGGTCGACCATCTTGCGCAGCACCTCGAGGCTGCGCCGCGTGTCGCCTTGCTTGTCCCAATGCGTGGCGACGATCTGAAAATACGCCATCGCCTCGCTCATCAGCTGCAGCTGCTGATGCAGCTCGGCGAGCTTGATGTTCACCTCCATCAAGGAGGGATCGAGTTTCAGGACCTGCTTGTAGAGCGCGACGGCTTTGAGAAAGAAACCGTCGTTGGTGTAGCTCTCGGCGACGCGCGTGAAATATTGGGCCGCTTGCGAGTTGTCGTTCTTCTTTTGAAACAACTCTCCCATCTTCTGGAGAATCCGGACGTCCTTCGGGTCCGCATCGAGGACCTTCTGGTACTCCTTGATCGCCTTATCGTACGCCCCTTTGGCGACGAGTTTGGCGGCGGCTTCGATGATCTTGTTCTTGTCCAAGGATCAGGAACGACTGAATTTTTGACGAAGGAAAACCCGCAACGAGAGCGGGGAGGCTACCAGACGAAACCACATGGTCCAAGAAGCGTGCGTGCCGTTCAGGGAGTCTCTTCGACGGCTTTTCGCAGCCGTTGCGTTCCGGTCTCAGATGCGTGCATGCGTTCCACGAAGCGGGTGTCGTATTCCCCCCGGATGAAGCTCTCTTCCTGGAGCGCCGCGCGGTGAAACGGGATGTTCGTGCGGATGCCCTGAATGACGTACTCCCCCAGCGCCCGCTGCATGCGCTTGATGGCCAGATCGCGGGTGTCGGCGGTGACGATCAGCTTGGCCACCAGCGAATCGTAGTGCGGAGGGATGGTGTAGTTCTCGTAAGCAGCTGAATCAACTCGCACTCCCAGCCCGCCGGGCGGGTTGTAGGCGGTGATCTTCCCCGGCCAGGGCGCGAAGGTGACCGGGTCTTCGGCGTTGACGCGGCACTCGATCGCCGAGCCCTTGAGCTGCAGGTCTTCCTGCTTGAACCAGAGTTTTTCACCGGCCGCCAGGAGCAGTTGGGTGCGCACCAGGTCGATGCCCGTCACCTGCTCCGTCACGGGGTGCTCGACCTGCACGCGGGTGTTCATTTCCATGAAGTAGAAACGACCCTTTTCATCCATCAGATACTCGATGGTGCCGAGGTTCGAGTACCCGATGGCCTTCATGGCGTCGACGGAGACCCGCCCCATTTCCTCGCGGAGCGCCGGGCTGACGGCCATCGAGGGGCTCTCTTCGATGAGCTTCTGGTGGCGGCGCTGCACCGAACACTCGCGCTCGAACAGGTGCACCACGTTGCCAAAGACGTCGCCGACGATCTGGATCTCGATGTGGCGCGGCCTCTCGACGTACCGCTCGAGGTACATGTCGCCGTTGCCAAAGGCGTTGACGGCTTCGGCCGAAGCGGTCGCGAAGGCCTGGGCGATCGCGCGCGGCTCACGAACGATCTTCATGCCGCGGCCACCACCACCGGCTGCGGCTTTGAGGATGACCGGGTAGCCGATCTCTTTGGCCATCTGCTCGGCCTCTTCGGAGCTCTTGAGCACGCCCGGCGATCCCGGGAGCAGCGGCAGGCCCGCGGCCTTGGCAGCGTCACGCGCGCGCACCTTGTTGCCCATCAGCCTGATGTGTTCGGGCCTGGGGCCGATGAAGGTGATCTGACACTTGCGGCAGACGTCGGCGAACTCTGCGTTCTCCGAGAGGAAGCCGTAGCCGGGGTGAATCGCGTCAGCCCGGGTGATCTCGGCGGCCGAAAGAAGAGCCGGCACGTTGAGGTAGCTTTCCTTCGAAGGCGGCGGGCCGATGCACACCGACTCGTCGGCGAAACGAACGTGCAGCGCGTTGGCGTCGGCCGTCGAGTGCACCGCCACCGTGGCGATGCCCAGCTCTTTGCACGCGCGAATCACGCGCAGCGCGATCTCTCCGCGGTTCGCGATCAGGACCTTCTTGAACACGTTGGCTCCCGGTGATGGGCGAAGGCGGACGACGGGGTCAAGCCGGCTCGATGCGGTAGAGCGGCTGACCGAACTCGACGGGCTGACCGTTTTGCGCGAGCACTTCGGCGACCTTGCCGGCCACCTCCGACTCGATCTCGTTCATCAGCTTCATCGCCTCGATGATGCAGAGCACCTGGCCCTTCTTCACGGCCGTGCCCACCTCGGCGTAGGCCGGCTGATCGGGCGCAGGCGAACGGTAGAAGGTGCCGACGAACGGCGAGGTGATGACGTGCCCCTTCTTCTCGACGGCCAGGCTCTCGGCGGCGCGCGTGGGGGCGGAGGGCCGGGGCTGCGAGGGGGGCGGCCCATGGGAAAGCGGCGCGTGGTGCGACGGCATCACCGTCACCCCAGAGCTCACCGGCATCGGCGCGCCCATGTGCTGCACCACCTGGGTGGCGGGCGGGCCGCGGCGAATCGTCAGCTTCTCGTCGCCGTTGCTCCAATCGAGGCGCGAGATCTCGCTGGCCTCGAGGATCTCCACGATCTGCCGCAGCGCTTCGACATCGAGTGACGTCGTGCCGCCCACCTGGAGCGGGTCCTTCGACTTGACCTTCGTCGCCATGGTCTGATTGTTTCCTGAAGAGTGGGAGTGGTGAGGAGTGCTTCAGGCCGTCGAGGCGCGGGTGAGATACTCGCCCGACCGCGTGTCGATCTTCAGCACGTCGCCTTCGTTCACGAAGAGCGGCACGTTGATCTGGTAGCCCGTCTCGAGAATCGCCGGCTTCTGAGCGCCCGACACGGTGTCGCCGCGCACGCCCGGATCACACTTGACGACCTTCAGGTCGACCGAGTTGGGCAGCGTCACGCCGATCGCCTTGCCGTTGAAGAAGAGCACCGAGGCGTTGATGTTCTCTTTGAGGAAGTTCTTCGACTCGCCCAGCGTCTTCGCGTTCAGGTAGGTCTGCTCGAACGAGCGCTGATCCATGAAGTGGTACTCGTCGCCCTGGGCGTAGAGAAAGGTCATGTCTTTCTCTTCGATGTCGGGCCGCCCCACCTTGTCGCCGCTCTTGAAGGTGGGCTGCAGGTTGCGGCCGCTCAAGACGCTGCGAATGGTGGTGCGGGTGAACGCAGAGCCCTTTCCCGGCTTCACGTGCTGAAAGTCGAGGATCTCGAAGGGTTCTCCGTCGATCTCGATCTTCATGCCCTTGCGGAACTCAGACGTGTCGATGACGCCAGCCATGGTGTTTCCTCGTTAGGAAAAATGAACGCGGTCGTCCATACCCCCGCCTCCACGCACCTCGCAAGAACAACACGAGCGCCCAAACGAAGAACGCGCCGTGCCGGGTCGAAGGCACAGCGCGTCATGAATCGGGTTTCGGCGGGGCTTACAGCAGTTCTTTGGCGAGCTTCGGCGCGGCGATGCGCAGCGCGTACCGCCCCTTGCCGTAGTTGCCGTCGGGCATCAGGGCCAGCACCACGTAGTACTCCTGGTTGACCATTCGCATGATGGTGATGACCTTCTCGGTGTTGATCGACATCTCGCCGATCACCCCGGTCTTCAGGGTCAACGCCGTGCTCTTGAGCTGACTGAGCAGGTTGCCGTACTCGGTCAACGCGGCGCTCAACTCGATGGCGGCCGCGTCGGCAGCGCGGGCTTCGGGCTGGTGGGTGTCGACGGCGATGCCATCGAAGCCGACCAGACTGCAGGCGACCGAGCCGCTGACCGCCGTGACGACTGCTTCGAGGTGCTCACGGAAACCCATCGCTCAGCACCCAGGCCCAGCGCCGGCGCTCGCGCAGCAGACCGAAGGAGCCTGGGGCGAAACCAACTGGCTGCTCGACTGGCCGACGTACTGACAGAGATCGGCGGCTGCGGTGGTCATGTCGACCTTGAACTTCACGTAGCCGTTCACGCAACTGGTCGGGTTCGAGCGGTAAGCCCGAATCGGGTAGGTGGCCACGCCCGTGGTGAAAGGCGATCGAGAGGCAGAGAACTCACCCTTGAACTCGACGTCGACCTGAATGTCGACGAAGTCTTCGATCACCGACGAGGGCGCCGTGCCTGGGGAAGGCTGGAGCCCGTCGAATAGCGCGATCGCGAGGTCGGGGCTGACCAGCTGAATCGGCCCGAACACCTCTCCTGCCTTCGAGAACGGGATCGAAAAATTCGTGATGTACGGCTTGGGCGCGTTGCCCACCCGCTTGCTCAGCCGGTAGTTCGCGACCATCTGGTTGACGAGCGGCCGATTGCGGTTCGCGCGCTCGAGGACCGCGGTGCCGACCGCGATTTCTTCCTGCTCGATGTTCTGAGCGCCCGAGATCTTCACGCCGATGAAGAACTGGGCATTGCCCGCAGCCACGTCGAGATAGCCGTTGGGCGAGATGAACTCGTCAGGCTTGGTGCCGTCGCAGCCAGGGCTCAGCGGGTAGAAGCGCTCGACGAAGAAGTTCTCGGTCTGGTTGGCGCACGAGCTGGTCACCGCGAGGGCGGCGGTCAGCAGGAGTGACTTGAGTTTCATGGTGGTCCTCACGGGTTCTGCGCGACCGCACTGCGGTTCAGGATGCGGGGGGTGACGAAGATCAGCAGCTCATTCTTGGTCTCGAGCTCGGTCGAGTTACGGAAGAAGAAGCCCAGCACAGGAATCTTGCTGAGGATAGGCAGGCCTGACTGTGAGTTGGCGCCACCGCGCACGTAGATGCCGCCGATGACCGTGGTTTCGCCGTCTTTCACGAGCACGTTGGTCGCCGCTTCTTTACGCGCGATGCCGGGCTGACCATTCGACCCTCGAACGCTGGGGTCAGGCTGGTTGTTCTCAGCGCGGATGTTCATCAGGACGCTGGCGTCCTGGGTGATGTGCGGGGTGACCTCGAGCGACAGGCGCGCTTCGAAGAACTGGGTGTTGGCGCCCGCGGCCGAGACCTGGCTGAAGGGGATCGAGACGCCCTGGCTGATGCGCGCCGTCGCGTTGTCGAGGGTGGTCACCTTCGGGGCTGAGATCGTCTTGACGGCGCCCTGCGCCTCGAGCGCCGAGAGTCGCAGGTTGAGGGCGACCGCGCCGCCGGCCGAGCCGAAGGCCAGACCGAGCGCGCCGCCCAAGCCGGCGCCTGCGCCGACCGGCAAGCTCACCGCGTAGTTCGAGACGGCCGGGTTACCCAGGCTGCCACCTTCGACGGCCGCGCCGGTCACTGCGACCGAGCTGGGGAAGACGAGGCCCGTGGGGTTGCCGTTGACGCCCGACATCAGGCCCTGACCACCCCACTGAATGCCGACCTCACGGCGGAACGTGGTGCTCGCTTCGACGATGCGGCTCTCGATGAGCACTTGCGGCGTCTGCAGGTCGAGGCTCGCCACCAGCGAGCGCACCTTGCCCATGTTCTCCGGCAGGTCGCGCACGATGAGGGTGTTGGTGCGGGCGTCGACGGCGACGTTGCCGCGCGCCGAGAGCACTTCCTTCACGCGAGACGCCATGTCGCCGGCCGTGGCGTAGTTCACCGAAATGAGGCTCACGGACAGGGGCGCCGACTCGTTCCGGAGCTTCACCCGCTCAGCGCGGGCCTTGGCTTCGGTCTCCAGCGTGGCCAGCGGCGCCACGCGGATGATGTTGCCGAACTCTTCCTTGCCCAGGCTCTTCGAGCGCAGCACGAGGTCGAGCGCCTGATCCCACGGCACGTTGCGCAGGCGCACGGTGATCTTCCCGCCCACGTCGTCGGCCACCACGATGTTCTTCTTCGAGATCTCCGCGATGATGCGCAGCAGGTTGTGAATGTCGATGTCCTTGAACTCGAACGACACGCGCTTGCCCACGTAGTTGCGGCGCTGCTGGGGAGCACCCTCTTCCGTCAGCTCGGCCGCCTCGGTCGAGAAGCCGGCCGAACGATCCTGCGAGACGATCTGCTCCGAGCCACCCTTGGTGCTGAAGCGCCACTGCATCACGCCCGGCCGCTCGTTGACGAGCTGGTCGAGGGCCTGGCCACCGGCGACGACCACGCGCACGCGGTTGCTCGAACCGGGCACCGCGAAGACGCTGACCATCTTGACCGGAGTCTCCAGCGCGCTGGTGTCGAGGCTGCGCTCGAGCTGACGGGCGATGTGCGCGCCCTCGAGGTTGAGCACGGCGCTCTTGCCGTCGGGGCGATCGACCGTCCACTTCGGGTTGCCCTTGAGCTTGAGCTGCACCACGCCACCGTTCGCCGACTCCTTGAAGCTGACGTCGGTGATGTCGACGCGCGCATCGGGCGCCGCGACGCTCACTGAATTCTCAAGCGCAACCGGGGCGCCGTCGATCTCGGCTTCCACGCCCTCTGCAGGCGCGGCGGCGGCGGTGGTCTCGGCCACTTCTTTCGAGACACCCTTGATGCCGATGGCCACGCCGTCAGCGCGGCGGCGCACGTCGAAGGTGGGGCGCTGCGCGAACTCGATCACCACGCGCACCTTCTCGTCGTGAGCACCGACGCGCACGTCGCGCACGTTGGCAAGGCCGGTGCGAGGGGCGCGGGGCGAACCCTTGAGGCCGAACAGGTCGATGGCCAGGCGCGCGGGGTCGGCGAGCTCGATCACCTCGAACTTCGCCACTTCGCCGTCGGTGACCAGCTTGAGGCCCTCCGACGAGGCGGTGATGCCCTTGAGGCGGGTGGCTGGCTTCTTCACCGGCTTCTCGTCGACACGCGAGGCGATGATCGTCTCGCCCGGCACCGAGCTCGAGGGCTTGACCGCCTCGATGGCCGCGGAGGGCTGCGTCTCGGGCTTCGGTGCGGCGGCGACGGGCGCCTCTTGCCGCGGCTCACCTTCGATGGAGATGACGAGCGCGTTGTCGACGGCCTTCACGTCGTAGCGGCGCGCGTTCGAGAGCCCCAGCAGCAGCCGGCCGACCTCGGCCTTTGCGTCGGAGAACTGCGAGGCGACGATGCCAGTGACCGGGCCCGAGCCTTCGTGGTGACCCTTGATGGCGTCGATCGAAGCGCCAGAGACGTCGACCACCAGGCGGTCGGGCTCCTTGAGCCTGAACACGTTGAACACGGGCGGCTGGCTGCAGCGCACCGTGACCTCGACACCGTTCGTCGAAGGCGCGACCGACACACCCGTGAGGGCGTTGCCCGACGCGGCGAAGGCCGACGACGCGAGGAGCCCAGCGAACAACAGGGCACTTTTCATGATGATCTTCTCCTGGCTGATTCCGCTGCGGCTCTCGGTGCTCATTGAGTGAATTCCTTGCCCTTGAGCAGATCGAGTGGCTCGATGCTCCGCGAGTCTGTCTTGACGCACATGTTCTGCTTGTTCGCTTGCGGCTTGCCGTCTGCCCCGCCGGTGATGAACGAGGTGACCACAATGCAGTCGCGGAGAATCTGTGTCACTTTTCCGCCCTGCTTTCCGACGCGGGTATTGCGGCGCACCACGTGCCCCACCCCGGTGCGGTCTTCGACCATGGCCAGCGGGTTCGCATCGCCGCTCACCACCGCCACCACGTTGAGATCGTCGATGTCGACCAGGCACAGCGGCTCAGTGCAGCTCTGCACGTCGGTTCCCGAGGCGGGGCCTTTGTTGCCGATCTCGAGGTTCAACGAGCGGAAGGGGTCACGCTTGTTGATGGGGCTGTAGACGTAGTCGACCTGGCTGGCAGCCGTGATGGGCGCTGCGACCTCGGCCTTTTTCCGCGCGGAAGGCGCAGGCGCCACCACGGGCTCGGCGTCGTCGCCGCAACCGGCGAGCGCGCCGACGGCGAGGGCGAAGAGCACGAGAGAAGAAGAGCGCATCACTTCTTACCTCCCTTCGTTTCCGTAAAGCGGAAGGTGGTGGCCATGAAGTCTGAGCTGAGCGTCACCTTGTCGCCCTTGACCACGGGCGCCGTGAGCTTCAAGTCGCTGACGTTCACGATGCGACGCAGGTTCGCGATCTCCTGGAGGAACATCGCGATCTCGTTGTAGTTGCCGCTGACGGCCATGCTGATGGGAATGCGCGAGTAGAAGCCTTCTGCGGCCTCGCTGCCCGGCACGACCTTGCTGATCTCGAGGCCTGACTTCTTGCCCACGTCGCTCAGCTGGGAAAGCAGCTCTTCGATGTCCTTCTTCTCGGGCAGCTGAGTCAGCGCCTCCTGGAACCGCTGGTCCAGCGCGTCCATCTCTTTGCGCCGTTCGTTCAGGTTGTCGGCGATCGCCTGTTTCTCGGCCAGGGTGATTTCCTTGGCGTTCTGCTCGGCTTTGACGCCAGCGATGGCGGTGTCGAGGTCGGCGATCAGGGCGAAGTACGTACCGGCCGTGATCAGCAGGATGACCGCCGCGATGATGCCCGCCTTGGCGGGCATGGCGAGCTTGTTGATGCGTTCGATGAGCTGTTCCACGGTGGCCTTTAGATTCCGAGATTCACGGTGAGCGTCATGTCGAACTTGACGGGTTTGCTGCCTGTCTTGGTCAGCGCGGCTTCGGTGTTCGTCGATTTGAGTTCGATGTTCGAAAAGAAGAAGCCGAGATCCTGGGGCGCGATCTCCAGAATCTCCGCGTCCCCGCTCAGCAGCTCGATCTTGAAGCTGCCGTTGCGCATGCGCTCGACCACCCGGCCCATGCCCTTGGGAGACCAGGCGATGTTGTTGAGGCCGCGCATGAACTCGGAGACGTCGTCGAAGCTCTCGGCGGTGCCGACCATCAGGGCCGCCCCACCCTTCTCTTCGAACGACAGCAGCCAGACTTTTTTGGGGATCGCTGTGGCAAGCGCATCGAGCAGCTTGACGGGCCCCGCGCGCTGCTTGGTCAGCTTGGCCAGCACCGCCAGCTTCTCTTCGACTTCTTTCTTGCGGCGCTGGAGGTTGGTGACCTCACCGATCACTTTTTCGAGCTGGGCGATGCGGGCGTTGGTGTCGTCGAGGCGGCGCTGGGCCGCTTCACGCTTGCCATCCATCCAGACGTACCAATAGCCATTGGCAGCCGCCGTGATGATGAACATGCCGACCATCAGGACGATGAACTGTCGTCCCTGCTCGCGTTTCTGGACCTGCCGGACTGGCAGGAGGTTGATGCGGATCATCATCTCGTGTCAGTCCTTGTCAGCCGAGTTTGTCGCCGGGCCTGCGGAGCGCGAGACCCACGGCCACTGCAGCCTGGGGCGCCACGTCCATGATGAAGGCCGGGTCGAACTTCCTGTTGTCGATCTCGATGCGCTTGAACGGGTTCAAGATCTCCACCGGCACGCCCACGCGCGCTTCGATGGTCTTGAAGAGCGCCGGCACCTTCGCCGTGCCGCCCGACAAGTAGACCTTGGAGAAGTTCGCGTCAGCCGCGGTGCCTGCGTAGAAGTCGAGGGACCGCTGAATTTCGCCGGCCACCTGCTCGGCGACCTGCGTCATCACCTTCTCGACCTCTTGCGGCACGACGGCATCGGCGTCACCGCGGCCACCACCGACCTTCAGCGCCTCGGCCTCTTCGTACGAGACGTTGAGCTGCTTCTGGATCTCTTCGGTGAACTGGTTGCCGCCGATGGTGACGTCACGCGTGAAGGTGGTGACGCCCTGCGAGAGGATGTTGATGTTGACCACCGCGGCGCCCGCGTTGATCAGCACCACCGTCTCGTTCATCGGCACTTCGTAGTTGGCCGAAAAGCAGTTCTGCACCGCGAAGGCGTCGACGTCGACGACCACCGGTATAAGGCCCGCTTCCGTCACGACCGACGAGTAGTCGTTGATCATGTCCTTCTTGGCGGCGACCAGGAGCACGTCCATCTGGCCGGTCGCGTCGTTCGCGTCGGGCCGCAGGATCTGGGTGTCGAGGTTCACGTCTTTGATGTCGAAGGGAATGTGCTGCTCGGCTTCCCACTGAATCGCTTCCTCGAGCTCGTCTTGCGACATACGGGGCATCGAGATCTTCTTGATGATCACCGAGTGCCCGCTGACGCCGATCGCCACCTCTTTCTGCTTGACCTTCAGCTCGCCGAGGAGCTCCTGGATCGCTTGAACGATCGCCGTGGAGTTCATCAACGCCCCGTCGACGATCGCTTCAGGAGGCAGCGGCTTCATGCCGAAGCTCTGCAGGGCGTAGGTGACCTCGCCCCGTCGACGCTGCTCTTTGAGCTGAATGAGCTTGACCCCGGAGGATCCGATGTCGAGCCCAAGCGCCAGTTTGCCCTTCGCCATGCCGGCTCCTTCGAAAAGTGACGACTGCGCTACTGTTTTGAAGTCTACGGTCGTTTCAGCGACCTTGAAAAAAATTGGCCGATTGAAAACGTCAGTCCTCGAAAACTTGACCGCGATCCGTCACCTTGAGGCCCAGCGCGAGGATGATCTTCCGCTTGGTATCCAACCGGCACTGCGCCCCCCGCTCCACCCGGTCGATGGTGAGCACTGACACGCCGGCTCGCCGCGCCAACTCGGCCTTCGACAGCAATCGGTCTTCCCGAAGCTGCTGAACCCGGTTGGTCCTCTTGTCGTCCTCGTCGCTCATCAGATCAGCATCGTCCCCTCCGTTTGGGGGGAAGTCAAAGAATGTGATCACTCTTTGATAACGTAATTATACGTCAAAGATATGTAGGTATACCTTCAAATGGGGGTGCGACTTTTCACACCCCCATCCGTGGTGGATCAGAATCAGGAAACCGGCGGGCCTTTTTCGCCTTCGGCGTCGGGATCGATTCCGTAGTCCTTGATCTTGTAGAGCAGCGCCCGGTGGCTGATCTCGAGCAGCTCGGCGGCGCGCGTGCGATTGCCCCGCGTCTGACGCAACGCCGCGCGGATGAACTGATCCTCGACCCGATCGATGGCGCGTTTGAGCGAGTACTGCATCGACTCGGGTGAAGGCAGCGCGAGGCCGGGCGCCGGGGGCGCTGCAGGGCGCGCAGCCCAGAGCTTCTCGGGGAGATTCTCGGGCACGATCACCGTGCCGTCGGCGAGCAGCACCGCGCGCTCCATCGCGTTCTCCAGCTCGCGCACGTTGCCCGGCCACGCGTAGCTCATCAACATCTGCTCGGCTTCCGGTGACAGCCCGCTGACGGGCGGCTCGCGGTTGAAGTCACGGTTGAAGCGCGCGAGGAACGCAGCGGCGAGCAACGGCACGTCGTCCTTCCGCTCGCGCAAGGGTGGCACCTTGAGCTGCACCACGTTGAGGCGGAAGAAGAGGTCTTCGCGAAACTCACCCTTCTCGACGAGCTTCTGCAGATCGCGCAGCGTCGCTGCGACCACGCGCACGTCGACTTTCTCTGAGCGGCTCTCACCGACCGGGCGCACTTCGCTTTCTTGCAGCACGCGCAGCAGCTTCACCTGCGCCTGCATCGGCAGCTCGCCCACTTCATCGAGGAAGATGGTGCCGCCGTCGGCTTCGGTGAAGAGCCCGCGTTTGGCGGTGCGCGCGTCGGTGAACGCCCCCCGCGCGTGGCCGAACAGCTCAGACTCGATCAACCCCGCGGGGATCGCGCCGCAGTTCACCGCTACGAAGGGCATCGAGTTGCGCGGGGACAGCTCGTGCAGCGCGCGCGCGACCAGCTCCTTGCCGGTGCCTGATTCACCCACCACGAGGATGGTGGTTGAAACCGGAGCGAGCCTTGCGATCTGCTTCTTCAAGACGCCCAGGGTCTCACTCTGGCCGAGCAGTCTCTGGAGCGGACCATCGGGCGGCGGCTCACCGCGCAACCGGCGGTTCTCGCGCACCAGGCGCAGCCGCTCTTCGGCCTTCTTGAGCACGAAGACGATCTCTTCGGGCTTGAAGGGCTTCTCGATGAAGTCGTACGCGCCCTGGGCCACCGCCTCGAGCGCCAGGTCTTTCGAGCCGTACGCGCTCATCACCAGAAAGGTGAGCTCGGGGTTGGCCGTCAGCGCCTGCCGCAGCAGCGACATGCCGTCGACCTTCGGCATGCGCACGTCGGAGATCACCACGTCGTAGCTGCGCGCCGCGAGCTCCTTGAGCGCCTCTTCACCGTCAGAGACCGCGCGCACTTCGTAGCCGCTCTCGCTGAGCACGAGCGTCAGCACATGGCGAATCGAAGCCTCGTCGTCAGCTATCAACACCTGCCGGAAGGCGGCCATGGACGAGGCTTAGCATTTCTGAGTCACGGCGCAGGGAGCTCGATGGTGAAGCGGGCCCCTCCACCCGGGCGCTCGCCGACCTGAAGCTCACCTTCGAACTGAGAGAGCAGGTGCCGCGAGACCGCCAACCCCAGGCCCGTGCCCTTGCCCGCCGCTTTGGTGGTGAAAAACGGCTCGAAGAGGCGCTCTTTGGCCTGCGCGCTCAACCCCGGGCCCTCGTCTTCCACCACCACCCGGGCCGAAGCACCGACCTGCTCCGCGCGAACCACGATTCGCCCCTTGCCCGACATCGCCTGCGCGGCGTTGAGCAGCAGGTTGACCAGCACCTGAGAAAACGGCCCTGTCTCGGCCAGCAGCCACAACGAGCTGGGGCCTTCCACGTCGACGCGCACGCCCTCGAAGTGGTGGCTGGCGCTCAGCAGCTTCACGCAGGAGTCGATCACCGGGCGTACGTCGATGGGCTGCGGCTTGCCGCGTGAGGGGCGGCCCAGCTCGAGCAGGCCGCGAACGATCTGATCGATGCGTTGCACCTCGGCCTCGATGCGCTGCACCAGGTCGATGAGCTCGGCGTTGTCGGGCTGCCGCATGCGCATGACGGACAGGTAGCCGAGGATTCCCGAGAGCGGGTTTCCCACCTCGTGCGCCACGCCCGAAGCGAGCTTGCCCACCGTAGCCAGGCGATCGTTGGCCACCAGCTCGGCCTGGAGCTTGAGCAACGCGGCATGCGAGGTGGTCAGCTCGTCGAGCTGCGACTGGTTGCGGCGGCGCTCTTGGCCCAGGTCGAGGGCCAGGCGGCGCAGGGCACGATCGAGCCGCAGCAGCAGCGCCCCACCCTCTCGGTCGTCACGGGCGAGATCGTTGACCGTCTTCTCGATGCGCTCGATGGGCCTTCCCACGGTGAAGTGGAGCACCAGGTAGACCACCAGCGTGGCGAGCCCGAGGTCGAGAAAGAGCACCATCGAGCTCGCGCGTTGCCACGCTTCGGCGTCGAGCGCCCGGCGCAGCAGCGGCTGCAAGGACAACCAGGTGGGCGCCACGGTCACCAGGGCGATCAACAGCGAGGTCACCAGCAGGCGAAGCCTCATGCGTCTTCGCGGTCTCCCAGGCCGTGTTTGGCGAGCCGGTAGCGCAACGAGCGGAAGGTCAGGCCCAGCAGCTCGGCCGCGCGCATCTTCACGCCGCCCGAACGTTTGAGCGACTCCTGCAAAAAGCGGCGCTCGAGCTCGTCGAGGTGGCGCTCGAGCGAGAAGCCTTCGCCTATCTTCACCTCAGAAGACGCCGCGGTGTCACTGGTGCCTCGCACGCCGGGCGGCAGGCTCTCGGGCCCCAGCTCCTCGGTGTCGGACAGCGTGGCCGCGCGCTCCACGATGTTCTGGAGCTGGCGCACGTTGCCGGTGAACCAATACGCCTCGAGCAGCGTGAGGGTGTCTTCGGTGAAGTGCAGCCCGGGGCGGCCCAGCTCTTCGGCCACCCGGCCCAGGAAATACGTGGCCAGCATGCGAATGTCTTCGCGCCGCTGCCGCAGCGGGGGAACCTCGATGTTGATCACGTTGAGCCGGAAGAGCAGGTCTTCGCGAAAGCGGCCCGCCTTCACCTCTTCTTCCATCTTGCGATTGGTGGCCGCCACGATGCGCGCCTCGAAGGGCACCTCACGCGAGCTGCCCACCGGCTTGACCCGGCGCTCCTGCAGCACGCGCAGCAGCTTGACCTGGGTGCCCAGCGGCAGCTCGCCGACCTCGTCGAGCAGCACCGTGCCGTCACCGGCCGACACCAGGATGCCGGTGCGATCGCCCTGCGCACCCGTGTACGCGCCCTTCACGTGGCCGAAGAGCTCGCTCTCGAGAATGCCCTCGGCCAGCGCGCCGCAGTTCACCGGCACGAACGGCGACTGCGCGCGCGCGCTGCGGGCGTGAATGGCGCGGGCGATCACCTCTTTGCCGGTGCCGCTCTCGCCGGTGATCAACACCGTCGAGCGCGCGGGGGCGACCTTGTCGACCAGCGACCAGACCTGGCGCATCGAGGCGCTGGTGCCCATGTAGTAATCGGCGCGGGGCAGCAGCGTGGCGCGCAGCTGGCGGTTCTCTTCGGTCAGCCGGCTCTTCTCGAGCGCACGATCGACCAGCAACACCAGCTCGTCGTTGTCGAAGGGCTTGCTGATGTAGTCGTAGGCGCCCTGCCGCATGGCCTGCACCGCCGATGCGGGCGTGCCGTACGCCGTGATGATGATCACCTCGGGCGGCGGGGAGAGCGCGCGCGCCGCCTTGAGCACGTCGATGCCCGACTCGGTGCCGATGCGAAAATCGCTGATGGCCAGATCGTAGCTGCGGCTGTTGAGCAGCCCGCGCGCGGCCGCCACCGACTCGGCGAGCTCGACCACGTGCCCTGCCCTGGTGAGGAGCACCTCCAGGTACTCCCGAATCGAGAGCTCATCGTCAACGACCAGAATGCGCGCCATGAAAGCTTCCTTCCGCCAAGCGGAGCTTGACCGAGAACGTAGTGCCCGTCGCGGGGCTCGACTCGACCGCGATGGTCCCGCCGTGCGCGTGAACGATGCTGTGAACGGTGGAGAGGCCGAGCCCCGTGCCACCGCGGGCACGCGTGAAGAACGGCTCAAAGATGCGCTGCCGATCTTCGGCAGCCAGCGCGCCGGCGCTGTCCCACACCTCGATGAGCGCGCCGTTGGCAACCGACGCGACGCGAATGCGAACACGGCCCCGCGACCCGGAGATGGCGACCGCCGCGTTGCGCAGCAGGTTGAGCAACACCTGCTTGACCTGACCAGCGTCGCAGATCGCTTCGATGGCCTCGAGGCTCTCGTCAACCTGGACACCGGCAAAGGCCGGGTCAGCTCGGAGCAGCTCGAGCGTCTCCCGCACCACGTCATCGACTTGCGTGGGTACGAGCTGAGGGGGCGGCGGGCGCGCCAACTTCAAGTAGCCCTCGACGAGGCCGGCGAGCCGATCGGCCTCGCGAAGAATCAGGCTCGCCAGCCGCTCCCCGGGCGCACCGGCGGTGTCACCCACCAACATCTGTGCGGCCCCCCGCATGGCCGCCAGCGGGTTTCTGATCTCGTGGGCGAGCTGCGCCGAGAGCCGGCCCAGGGTGGCCAGGTGATCGATGCTGTCCAGCTCCTCCTCGATGCGCCGCAGCTCGGTGAGATCCTGAAAAACGATCAGCAGGCCATCAGCGTTGCTCAGGGGCGTGACCGACAACCCCAGGTTGCGCGGGCCGCGGGCCGTGTCGACCCGCAGCTCGGATCTGCGGGCGAGGTTGAGCTCACGCGCGCCCGGGAGCAGGTCGTCGATCAACCTTCGCCGCATGACCGCTTCGGTGCTGATGCCCAGGATGGCTTCAGCGGCGGGGTTGACGAACGAGACCAGCCCGTCCCGATCGCAGGTGATCAGGCCCGAAGGAATGGCCCGCACGATCTCGTTTTGCACCTCGGTCAGCTCGCGCAGATCGCGCTCACTGGCCGACAAGCGACCGCCCGTGCGCGAGAGCTGCTCACCGACGTACCCGCTGAGCACGGCGATGAGCAACTGCGCCATCAGCTGAATCACCACGTCGAGCCCGAGCCTGGGCAGGCTTTCGCTCGGCTGCGACGGGAGCAACGAGGCGAGTACCAGCACGTAGGCTGTGGCCGCGCCGATGAAGCCCACGATCGCGCCGCGGGTGCCCAGCAGCACCGCCGCGCCCACGATGGTGACGAGGAAGAGAAAGGTGAACGGTGAACGCGCGCCGCCGGTCAGAAAGACCACGCTAGAGGCCAGCAGCACGTCGAAGACGATCTGGGTCCACGCAGCGCCCGGGCCCACCCGGCCACTGCGCAACAGCAGGCCGGTGGCGAGCGTGAGCACGTAACTCAAGCCGATGATGCCGA
Source organism: Archangium sp. (assembly GCA_043773025.1). Taxonomy (GTDB): domain Bacteria; phylum Myxococcota; class Myxococcia; order Myxococcales; family Myxococcaceae; genus Archangium_A. The sequence continues at coordinate 10,324 of JAYVFP010000021.1, read as the reverse complement.
AAGACGTGAGATCGGCAGTGGAGAGGTCGGCCCGGAACCCGCCGGAAGTGAGCTGGGCGGCCAACACCCCGAGAATGAGCGTGGTGGCGACGGTACGGAAGAGCGTCAGCCACAGCAGGCGAACCTGAAGGTCCGCCGCAGCCGCGACAACGCCGCTGTTACTTGATTGCACCGGCGATGCTGAAAATGGGCAGGTACATGGCGATGAGGAAACCGCCGACGCCGCCGCCGAGGAAGACCATCATGATGGGCTCGATGAGCGAGGTGAGCGAAGCGACGCCCGCGTCGACTTCGTCGTCGTAGAAGTCAGCGATCTTGCCGAGCATCGCATCCATCGCGCCGGTGGCCTCACCGACGCCGATCATCTGCACGACCATCGAGGGGAATACCTTGGTCTCCGCCAGGGGGCCGGCAATGTTCTTGCCCTCGGAGATCTTGGTGCGGACGTACTGAATGCCCTTCTCGATGGTGCGGTTACCAGCGGTCTTCGCGGTGACGTCGAGCGCGTCGAGGATCGGAACGCCCGAGCTGATCATCGTGCCCAGCGTGCGGGTGAAGCGGGCGACGGCGATCTTGCGCAGCAGGTCACCGAGCAAAGGCGCATAGAGAATGCCCTTGTCGAAGATCTCCCGGCCACGCGGGTTCTTGTAAAAGGCGCTGGCCGCGAAGGCGGCGGCGATCAGCCCTGCGATCAGGTGAAGAATGTACGACTGCAGCCAGTTCGAAAGATCGACGACGACCTGGGTCGGGCCCGGCAGCGCCGAGCCGAAGTCGCGGAACATCGCCTCGAAGACCGGGGTGACCTTGATCAACAACACCGCGGTGACCACCACGCCGATGCACACGACGGCGATGGGGTAGGTCAGCGCGCCCTTGACCTTGCGGCCGAGCTTCTCTGCCTTCTCACGGTAGATCGCGAGGCGGTTCAAGATGGTGTCGAGAATACCGCCCACTTCGCCGGCCGCGCAGAGCTGCACGTAGAGCTCGTCGAACACCTTCGGGTGATCCTTGAGCGCGTCGGAGAACGTCGAGCCTCCCTCCACCCGGCCCTTGATCGCGAAGATGACCTTGCGAAACGCCGGGTTCTCCGTCTGCGTTCCCAGAATGTCGAGGCACTGCACCAGCGGAAGACCGGCGTCGATCATCGTCGCGAACTGACGCGTGAAGATGAGGATGTCTTTGCTGCCGATGCTGCCGGGCAGCGCGAGGTTCGCGTCGAGGATGCTCCTCTTGCGCACCTTGGTGGGCGTCATGCCCAGCGAGATCAGGCGCGCCTCGACCGCCTTGAGGTCGCCGGCCTCCATCTCGCCCTTCTTCACCTCTCCCTGCTTGGTCTTCGCCTCCCAGATGTAGATGGGCGTGCTGGACTTCTTGCTGGGCGTACGTGGAGCGGTTTTGACGGTTGCGGCCTGAGCCATGAATAGTTCCGGGGAAAGGGTCTGCTGCCGCAGGTAAAGGGGGCGAGACGTAATGTAGCCCCGCTGATGGAAACTCCCAAATGCCAGGCGCGTTAACTACCCTGTCCTACCTGCCCGGAGGTCGGCCCGGCGCGCCCATGGGCATCTGACCCGGGAGGTTACCGCCGCCACCGCTGGCGATCATGTTCTTGAGTTCGTCGGGGTCGTTGGTGCGGCCGAACGCCTCGTCCATGCTGATGATCTTCTTCGAGAGCAACGAGGCCAGCGCCTGGTTGAAGGTCTGCATGCCGAACTTCGACTGGCCGACCTGCATCTGCGAATAGATCTGATGCACCTTGTCTTCGCGGATCAGGTTTCGGATTGCGGGGTTGGGGATCATCACCTCGAGCGCCAGCACGCGGCCGCCGCCGGTGGCCTTGGCCAGCAGCGACTGCGACATGATGCCTTCGAGCACGAACGAGAGCTGCGCGCGCACCTGGGGCTGCTGGTACGGCGGGAACACGTCGAGGATGCGGTTGATGGTCTGCACCGCGCTGTTGGTGTGCAGCGTGGCGAAGGCGATGTGACCGGTCTCTGCGATGACCAGGGCCGACTCGATCGTCTCGAGGTCGCGCATCTCACCGACCAGCACCACGTCGGGGTCTTGCCGGAGGATGTACTTGAGGGCGAGCTTGAACGACTTGGTGTCGGCGCCCACTTCGCGCTGGTTGACCAGGCAGTTCTTGTGCGGGTGCAGGTACTCGATCGGGTCTTCGATCGTCATGATGTGCTCGTGACGGTCGGTGTTCACCTTGTCGATGATCGACGCGAGCGTGGTCGACTTGCCTGAGCCGGTGGGCCCGGTGACCAGCATCAAGCCGCGCGGCCGCTTGGAGAGCTCCTGCACGATCGGCGGCAGGCCCAGCTCGGCGAAGGTGAGGATCTTGAACGGAATGGTGCGAAAGGCGCCCGCCACCGCACCGCGCTGCATGAAGATATTCGAGCGGAAGCGAGAGAGCCCCTTCACGCCGAACGAGAGATCGAGCTCGTTTTCTTCTTCGAACTTGTGCTTCTGGGCGTCGGTGAGGATCGAGTAGCAGAGCTGCTTCGTCTCGACCGGCGTCATCGCGTTCATCTTGAGCGGCACCAGCTCGCCGTCGATGCGCAGCTGGGGCGGAGAGCCCGTGGTGATGTGCAGGTCGGAGGCGCCACGATCGACCATGGCCTTGAGCAGCTGATGCAGGTTCGCCACGAAACTCTCTCTCTTTCCCGATGAAACCGGCTTCCCGGCTTCAACTCAGACAAAAAACTTCAGACAAAAGAACTTTAGAAACGGTCAGGAGCGGTGTTGCTGACCGCTTCTTCGATGGTGGTCGCGCCGACCATGACCTTCGCGAGCGCGGCCATGCGCAGCGTCTGCATGCCCAGGCGAACGGCTTCTTGCTTGAGCTCAGCGGCCGAGGCGCCGTTGATCACGATCTCCTTGAGGCCGTCCCAGAAGGGCATGACCTCGTAGACGGCCACGCGGCCGCGGTAACCACGATCGTTGCACTCCTTGCAGCCGGCCTTCTCGTAGAGCGTGAACGAACCAATCTTGTCGGCCGGAATGCCGGCGTCGATCAGCGCCTGCTCGTCGACGTTCTGCACGGCCTTCTTGCAGACCGAGCACAACCGTCGCGCCAGACGTTGGGCGAGAATGAGGTTGAGCGAGGCGGTCACCATGAACGGCTCGATGCCCATGTTGAGCAAGCGGCTGACGGTGCCGGGCGCGTCGTTGGTGTGCAGGGTCGAGAGCACGAGGTGACCTGTGAGCGCGGCCTTCACGCCGATCTCCGCGGTCTCGAAGTCGCGGATCTCACCGATCATGATGGTGTCGGGGTCTTGCCGGAGGAACGAGCGCAGGGCCGCGGCGAAGTTGAGGCCGATGGAGTCCTGCATCTGCACCTGGTTGATGCCGGCGAAGTTGAACTCGACGGGATCTTCGGCGGTGCACACGTTGGTGGTCGGATCGTTCAAGGCCGCCAGCGCCGAGTAGAGCGTCGTGGTCTTGCCAGAACCCGTGGGGCCGGTGACCAGCACCATTCCGTACGGTCGATCGATGGCCTCTTTGAACCACTTGAGGGGCTCGGGGTCGAAGCCGAGCTTCTGCATGTCGAGCTGCAGGTTGCTCTTGTCGAGCAGACGCATGACGATCTTCTCGCCGAAGAGCGTCGGGCAGACCGACACGCGAAAGTCCATCTCCTTGCCGCCGCCCAGCTTGATCTTGATGCGGCCGTCTTGCGGAAGACGGCGCTCGGAGATGTCGAGCTGCGCCATGATCTTCACGCGCGAGATGATGGCGCTCTTGAGCTTGATGGGCGGGCGCATCACCTCGTACATCACGCCGTCGATGCGAAAGCGGACCCTGAAGTCCTTCTCGTAGGGCTCGATGTGAATGTCCGAGGCGCCCTTGCCGATGGCGTCCTTGAGAATGAGGTTCACCAGCTTGATGACGGGCGCGTCATCGGCGGCCTTGGCGGCTTCTTCGACGCCGGCATCCTGCTCGCCCTCGGCGATCTCGACGTCGTCTTCCATGCCGCCGACGATGTCTTCGAGGCTGGGGCCCTTCTCGGCATAGTAGCGCTCGATGGCCTCACGAATCGCAGGCTCGCTCGCGACGACGGCTTCGATGTTGTAGCCGGTGAGGAACTTGAGATCGTCGACCGCGTAGATGTTCGACGGGTCGCACATGGCGACGATCAGCGCGCTGCCGGCACGATTGACGGGCACCACCAGGTGCTTCTCGGCGACGTCCTTGGGCACCAGCTTGATGATGTCAGGCTCGACATCGAACTCTTTCAAGTTGATCGCCGGCACGCCGTACTGCTTCGAGAGGAAGTCCGTGAGCTTTGACTCCTCGATCGCGCCGACCTTGATGAGGGCGGTGCCGATGCGGGTGCCGGTCTTCTGTTGTTCTTCCTGCGCTTTGCGCAGCTGCTGAACGGAGATGAGATTTTCGCGAACAAGCAGCTCGCCGAGACGACCTGACATGGGGTGGTGCCCTCAATTTTTGCTGTGTTGCGCCGCACTGACGCGTGAAATGAGCGCGCGAATACAAACCCTCTCAGTCAGGCAAAGCAAGGATTCACGGCAGGCTGCGCGCAACGGACGCCCGGGCCGCCTCGAGATCCCTGCCGATCTGCGAGGACAACTCGCTGGCCGAACCGAAGCGTTTTTCCGCGCGCAGCCGCTCTAAGAACTGCACCCGGAGCCGCTTGCCGTAGAGGTCACCGCTGAAGTCGAACAGGTGGGCCTCGACGGTCACTTCTCCGCCGCCGAATGTAGGTTTGACACCGATATTCGCAGCGCCCCCGTGCCAGGTTGCTCCCGCTTCACCCAGCATCATCACCTTGATCGCGTACACGCCGGCCGCGGGGCGCAGCTCGTTGGTGGTGTCGATGTTCGCGGTGGGAAACCCGATCGTTCGACCGCGGCCGGCGCCGGGCACCACGAGCCCGTCGAGATCGAACGGCCTGCCCAGCAACCGCGCTGCCGCCTCGACCCGGCCTTCGAGAACGTATTCGCGGATCTTACTCGACGAGACGACCACGCCTTCGAGGCTCACCGCGCTGACCATCTTCACCTGCGCGCCCCGGTTCGACGCGGCCACTTCGAGGGTGGGCACGGTGCCGGCCCGCTTCACGCCGTAGGTGAAGTCGTAGCCGACCACCACGGTGCGCGCGCGCACGCCATCGAACAACGAGGCTTCGAACACCTCGGGCGTGGTGCGCGCGTATTCGGTGTTGAAGGGCTGAACGATCACCGCCTCGACCCCGGCCGCCTCGAGCAGCTCGAGCTTGCGCGGCTGCGAGACGATCAAGCGGGGCGCGAGCTGCGGCTGCAGCACCTTGCCCGGGTGCGGATGGAAGGTGAGCGCGACGACGGGGCCGTGCTGGCGCGCGTGGGTGAACAGGGCCTGGTGGCCGAGGTGAACGCCGTCGAAGTTGCCCAGGCAGATCGCGCAGCCCGCGAACGAACCGTCAGACGCTTCTTGAATGGACGAGAAGAGCTTCATCGCGCTTAGCGATATAGCGGCCCAATGGGGTCGAGTCTTCTCCTGGCGCTGGCGTTGAGTGCGTGGCCACTGCCGCGGGACGCGGGTGCAGCCGCGTATGCCGAGCCCAGCAACTGGCCTCAGGAGCCCCAGTGGTCCGCCGCCTGGCCTCTCTTTTCCTTCACGCCGGTCGACTGGGTGGTGGGTGAACCCGAACGTGATGCAGGCGTCGGCATGCGGGTCGATCGAGCCTGGAGCATCACGCGAGGCGACCCCGCCATCGTGTTGGCGATCGCCGCAGGCCAGCACGACCTGAGCGATCCCACCGTCGCCCGCGCGTGGCGCCTCAACCCGGGCGAGTTCCCCGATGCGGGTGACGTCAACGGCAACGGCCGCCTCGACGTGGCCGACTTCGTGGTGGCCGACGTGAACGGCAATGGGGCCGTGGATCTCGAAGATCTGATCGCCGCGCGGTCCGATGGCCTCGATCAAGATGGAAACGGGCGCATCGATGATCTGTGCGGGTGGGATTGGGGGCGCGATGCACCCCTGAGCAGCACCCCCGACGGGGGGAACTGGCGCGCGCTGGCGGCCCCCGTAGGAGACGGTCTGCCGGGCATCGGCGTGTGCCCCGAGTGCACCTTGTTGCCCATCGTCACCAGCACCGCGTCACTGCCGGCAGCGTTGCGGTTCGCGGCTGACGCGGGCGTGAGGGCGATGTTGTTGCCTCATTCAACCGACGAGGTCTCCACCTCGCTCGAGCAGGCGCTCACCGAAGCCGGCCGCCGCATGGTGCTCGTGCTCGAGGGCTCGGGAGATTTCAGCACCCTCCCCCTCGCGCTCCACCCCAAGGTCATCTCGCCGCGCACGCTGACCCAGGCCCCGGGCAAGACGTCAGCGCTCTCGCGCACGGGCTGCGGCGGAGCGGCGATCGCCGGAAGCATCTGGGTGTCGTCTTCGACTTGCAGTGCAGAAGCAGCACGAACGCTCGTCGGCCTCGCCGGGCTGGTCTTCTCCGCGCGCCCTTCTCTCGAAGCAGGCCAGGTGATCGGGTTGCTGGGTGGAGAGCGCGTCGACGCGCATCGCGCCGTATTGCTCGCCGAAGCAGGGCCACCCCCTGCCATCACCCCGCTGCCGCGCCTGCGCCCACTGGCGCTCGAGACCCCTCGGAGCAACGCCTGGTCCTGCGCGGTCGATGGCGCGCCGCTCGCGTGTGACGGGGGCGTTCCGCCAGCCCCCGCGGCGCCCCTGCCCCTCTCGGAAGATCCGGGGCTCTTCTTCATCCGCTACGTCGAGCGGCAGGGGCCCTACGAGTGGTCGACCGCGATCCCCGCGGCTTCGCCTGAACGACTGCGGGGTCTTCTGGGCGTCAGTGAGCTCGGCCCGGGCTCGGGCCCTCCACGCTTCGTCGACATCGATGGTTTCGGCTCCGAGTCGGTGCTCGTGAGCTCACCCCGCGGGCTGGTGGGCTTGACTGATCAGATAGAGGTGCTTTCCCCTGCCCTGCCCGCGGGCCGCCTCGCTCCCGCATTCGGCGACGTCGATGGAGATCGGGTGCTCGACATCGTCTCCTTCGGCGACGACGGCGTGCTGCAGGTCAACTCGTTCAACGGCACCTCGAGCGTGCGCCCGCTCGACGCCGGGCTGGCCGGCCCGCCTCAGTTGGCGACGACGTTGGAAGGAACTGCCCTGGTGACGCTCGACGTGAACGGCCGGCTCACGCACGTCTTACCCACGGCCCAGTGGGCCTTCGAGCTGGGTGAACGCCAGCGCAGCGCGCCCGCAACCGGACTCATCGATGGTGATGCCTCCGCCGACTTCGCGATCGCCAACGGCCGCGAGCTGCGCGTGTTGATCACCGATGCGCGAGGTCCGACCTCTGAGAGCTGGAGCGCGCCTTCCCGCGCCACCCAGGCCCTGCTGGGCAATCTGGTCGGAGACGCCGAGTTGGAGATCGTCGCAGAGCGCGTCTTCGATGCCCGCGGCCAGGTGCTCCTCGAGCTCGGAGGCTGGGCGCCTTCCGTGGTGCCGCCCGCGCTCGCCCGCATCGACCGCTCAGCAAACCGCGCGTTGCTGCAACTGGAGCTCAGCTCAGAGGGCCGCTTCGAGCTGACCCGCTACGACGTGGAACGCGCGCTGCGGCAAGGAGAGAGGCTGGTCGAGCGGCGGGTGCTGCGAACGATCGCCCACCCTCCCGCGCGTGGTGGTTTCGCGGTCGCCGACGTCACGGGAGATCGCAACCCGGACGTTCTCCTGCCCACCGAAGACGGGCTGCTCTTCATCATCGATGGTGAAGGCGGCAGCCCCTTCGAGTCGCCGCTCCCCACGCTGGGCAGTGTGATCACCTCACCCGCGGTCGGCGTGGCGCGAAATCAACTCGAGTTCGCCGTGCGCACCACCCGCGGCGATCTGGTGCGCTTTCTGGGCCGCGGCCCGATCGAAGACATCACCTGGGAGAGCGCAGGCCACGACCGCGCGAACACCTGGAACGCCGAGACGAAGCTGCCCACCCGAAGGCTGAGCGGGTTGGGCATCACCCAGCCCCCCGTGCTCGAGAAACCGTGCGGGTGCACCAGTTTGGGTGGGACCGCCGTGCTCGGCCTCGTTTTCCTCTTCCGGCGCCGTCGCAGAACCTGCTAGCCGACGCAGCGCCATGGGCCGAATTCCGCTGCGTCCACAACCTGCCGGTCACGAGCTGATGGGCCTTCAACAGCCCCCCGACTGGGACAAGGTGTTCGGCAAGACCGGCCCCCTTGAGCTGGAGATCGGCTGCGGCGCCGGCGGCTTTGCCCTCGAGCACGCGAAGAAGAACCCGCACATCCGCTCCGTCGCCTTCGAGTGGCGCAAGAAGTACGCGCGTGAGGTCGCCTTCCGCGCTGAACAGGCCGGGCTCACCCACCTCAAGGTCATCGAAGGTGACGCGCGCATGGAGGTGCCCAAACTCTTCGAGCCGGGCAGCCTCGCCGTGATTCACCTGCAGTTCCCCGATCCCTGGTGGAAGCGGGCGCACCAGAAGCGCGCCATTCTTCAGCTGGAGTTCACGCAGTACCTGCTCACGCTGCTCGAGCCGGGCGGGCGTTTCGATTTCCGCACCGACGTGCAGGACGTCGGAGAGCGCGGCATCAAGGTGCTGGAGAGCGCCGGGTTTCACAACCCGCTCGGGGCCGGGGTCTTTCACCCTTACGATCCCGAAGAGGCGCCTTCGACCCGCGAGCGCCGCTATCTGGCGACCGGGGCACCGGTCTATCGCGCACGCCTCGTCAAGCCGTGACATCCTGCTTGCGCCGATGGCCGCCCGCCGCAAGACGCTCGAAGCGACCCGTCGTGAAGATGGGCTGAGGTCGCTCAAAGCACGCACCATTCTCGTCGCCGACGACGATCGCGGCATCGTGGCGCAGGTGCGCGCGGGGCTGGGTGACTCGGGCTACGGCTTCGTGGAGTGCCAGGACGGCACGCAGGTCTTGTCGGCCATTCGCGCGCACCAGCCGGATCTTCTGCTGATGGACGTGGAGATGCCGGGGCTGGGCGGCGTCGAGGTCTGCCGCATCGTGAAGGCGAACCAGGGCGCCAGCGGCTTCGGCTTCATTCCGGTGATCCTGATGACGGCCCGCCGCACGGGAAAAGTAGAAGGCCTCGAGCTGGGCGCAGACGACTACCTGATCAAACCGTTCGACATGCTCGAGCTCTCAGCCCGGGTGAAGTCGATGCTGCGCCTCAAGGGGCTGCAAGACACGCTGGTCGAGAAGAACCGCGAGCTCGATCGAGCCAACAAGGAGCTCGAAGAGAAACGTCTCGAGCTGCTCCAGCTCTCGCGCACCGATGGGCTCACCGGCCTCATCAACCGCCGGCACTTCGAAGAGCGCCTCAGCGCTGAGTTTGCGCGCAGTGAACGGTACCGCTCTCCGTTGAGCTGCTTCCTGCTCGACATCGACCACTTCAAGCGGGTCAACGACACCTGGGGTCACCCCTTCGGCGACGTGGTGCTCAAAGAAGTGGCCGGCGTCGCGCGCCGCGCCTTGCGAGACGTCGACGTGCTGGCCCGTTACGGCGGTGAAGAGCTGGTGGCGTTGCTCCCAGAGACTTCCCCCGAAGAGGCCTGGCGTGCGGCCGAGCGGGTGCGCATGGGCGTCGAGGCGATGCGGCTGACCGCCCAGACCGAGCGCGGCCCTGAGACGGTCAAGTGCACCGCGTCGATCGGGGTGGCCACCTTCCCGAGCGGTTCCTCAGATTCTGCCCAGAGCCTCGTCTCCGCCGCTGACCAGCGTCTGTACGTAGCCAAAGAAAACGGGCGCAATCAGGTGCGCCAGGCGAGCTGAATCTCGCTATGAAGACAGGCCCGATGGTGATTCGCCTCATTGCAGTCGTCTTGCTGGTGACCGTGGCGGTCGGGTGCCGCGCTGAGCCCGCCAACTCGCCCGAGGCCGCCTACCGCGCGTTCATCGAGGCCGTGCAGAAGGGCAACACCCGCAAGGCCTGGCAGTCGCTCTCCCCTGCGACGCGGCAGAAGGTAGAAGAGCGCAGCAAGGCGATCGCCGAAGCGTCCAAGGGCGTGGTGCGCGACGAGCCAGAGCTGCTCCTTTTTCAGGGCACCCGGCCCGGCCCATTGGGGGAGGTCACCCAGGTGAAGGCCGACGACACTTCAGCGCTCTTGAAGGTGGCGAGCGCGTCGGGCGCCCGTGAAGTGAAGCTGGTGAAAGATTCCGGGAAGTGGCTCATCGAACTTTCGGACACGATTCCCCACCCAAAGCCGGAACGACGTGAAACGCCGTGACTGATCGAACCAAGAAGCCGCCCGCGCCCCTGGTGCAGGTGATCCGCAAGCCCGCTGGTGGTCCGGTCAGTCCGACGCCGTCCGTGGTTCGTCCCTCTGTCGTGGTGGCGCCGACCGTGGTCT
>JAYVFP010000020.1:0-6207 GCA_043773025.1 Archangium sp. | reverse complement strand
GCACCGACTGAAAAAGTGGATGTCGGTGGCCCCTGGTACACCTCGCGGACATGGGGTTCTCGCTCACAATCCTGGGATTGATCGTCGGCGGTGCCTTGGGTTTTCTGCTCGCTCGCCGCTCGCGTGATCCTGCGCTGCGCGTGCTGGAGCTGGAGTTGGCCGCAGCCAGGGCGCAGCTGGCCCGGGTCGACCAGCAGGAGAAACAGCTCGCCACCTCGCGCGATGAGTTCGCCCGGGCTGATGCGCTCGGTGACATGTTGGCCAGCCAGGCCGCTGAGCTGAGGAGCACCGCCGCTTCGGCAGAGGCCCGGCTCCATCAGGCCCAGTCGCTGCTGGCTCGCGCCGAGGCGGAAAATCGGGTGCAGCTGGAGCGGCTGGCGGCTCTCGAGCCGGTTCACGAACGGGCGCAGGTGCTCGCTGAAGCCCTCGCGCGCACCGAGTCGTTGCTCGATGCAGAACGCTCGCGTACCGAGGAGCGGGCCGTCGAGTTCGAGCGCAGCCGGCATGCGATGCGTCTGGAGTTCGAGGCGCTGGGCCAGAAGCTGCTCGAAGAGAAGGGCAGGTCGATGCTCGAGCAGAACCACAAGAGCCTCGAGGGGCTGATCACTCCGGTGCGTGAACGCCTCAAGGAGTTCGAGGAGAAGTTTCAGCTCAACGCCGACCAGGACAATCGGGACAGGGCTTCGCTGCTGGAGCGGCTGCGCTTGCTTCAGGAGACCCAGAGCAAGCTGCATGAAGACGCGTCGGCCTTGTCACGCGCGCTCACCGGTGAGTCCCGCGCACAGGGCGACTGGGGCGAGTTGGTGCTGGAAAGCCTGCTGGCCACCGCTGGGCTCACCGAGGGCCGGGAGTACGAGCTGCAGGTCGACCATCGCAACGCAGAAGGCGGCCACCGGCGGCCCGATGCCCTGGTGTACTTGCCTCCCGATCGCGCGATCGTGATCGACGCCAAGTGTTCCCTGCAGGCGTTCGTTGCCTCCACCCGCGCAGTCTCGGAGGAAGACCGGGAGGGAGATCTCGAGGCCCACGTCGGCTCGTTGCGCACCCACGTGAAGCTGCTCGCCGCGAAGGACTACCAGTCGGTGCTCAAGCAGCGCACCCTCGACTTCGTCTTCCTCTTCGTGCCCAGCGAGGCCGCGTTTCATGCCGCGCTCTCGCGTTATCCTTCGCTCTCCGAAGAGGCGCTGCGGCAGCGGGTGGTGGTGTGCAGCCCCACCACGGTGCTGGCCACCCTGCAGATGGTGCATCACGTGTGGCGCAGCGAACGGCAAAGCGTCAACGCCCAGCGCATCGCCGAGGAGGCGGGGAAGATGATCGACAAGCTGTCTGCCGCGCTCGACTCGTTCAACGAGGTGGGGGAGCGCCTCAACCAGGCCCAGAACGCCTTCGAGTCAGCGCGCGGCCGGCTGTCGACGGGCAAGGGTAACGTGCTGCACATCGCCACGCGGGTGCTCGAGCTGGGGGCGCGCGCCAACAAACCCGAGAAGCTTTTGGCCGCCCAGAAAGCGATGGACGCGGAGCCCGAAGCCGAGTCGGCAGCGCAGGCTCAGCCGCAGCTCGAGGCGGGCGTTTAGCGTGCTAGAGCATCCGGCGGTGACCGCCGCAGCCGAAGAGATCAGCCCCCCCGAGATCGTCGACGCGTCGACTCTGACGCCCATGATGAAGCAGTACCTCGAGGTGAAGGCCCAGCAGCCCCACGCGCTGCTCTTCTTCCGCCTGGGCGACTTCTACGAGCTGTTCTTCGATGACGCGGTCAAGGCAGCCGAGCTGCTGCAAATCACCCTGACCTCACGGGCCAAGGGTTCCGACCGCATTCCCATGTGCGGCGTGCCGTACCACGCGGCCCGCAGGTACATCGCCCGCCTCATCGAAGCGGGCGAGAAGGTCGCCATCTGCGAGCAGCTCACCCCCCCGGGCAAGGGCATCGTCGAGCGCGGCATCGTGCGGGTGGTCACCCCGGGCATGGTGCTCGACGACGAGGTGCTCGAGGCGCGCGAGAACAACTTTCTGGTCGCCGTGTTGCCCGCCGACGGTGAAGACGAGTGGGGCGCGGCGATCATCGACGCCTCGACCGGTGAGTTCGCCGTGATTCAGCCCGGCTCGTTTGCCCTGGTGTCCGACGAGGTCTCCCGGGCCAGCCCGCGCGAGCTGTTGGTGCCCGAAGGCAGCGAAGAGCGGCTCGAGCCCCTGCTGCGCGCCTTCTCACGGCGTCCCGCGCTCGCCTTTCTGGGGGCCGACGCCTTCGACGTGAAACGGGGCCGGCAGCTGCTGCTCAGCCACCTGTCCGTGCAGTCGCTCGAGGGTTTTGGGGTCGAGAAGGCGGGCCCTTCCCTGGGCGCTGCCGGCGCGGCGCTGCGCTACGTCAAGGAGACCCAGAAGAGCGCGGCCGGCCACATCGATCGCATCAGCCTGCAGGCCCGCGGCGGCGCGCTGGTGATCGACGAAGCGACCCGCGCGAACCTCGAGCTGGTGCGTACCCTGAAAGACGGTGCCCGCAGCGGCTCGTTGCTGGGCGTGCTCGACCGCACTGCCACGTCGTTGGGGGCTCGCAAGTTGTCGCGCTGGCTCACCTCGCCGCTGGGTGACGCCCGGGCGATCGGCTCGCGCCTCGACGCGGTCGAAGAGCTGTTTCAGAAGGCCGCCCAGCGCGAGGCGTTGATCGCCACCTTGAAGGAGGTCTCCGACGTCGAGCGGCTGTGCGGCAAGCTCTCGCTGGCCTCGGGCGGCGCGCGTGACTTGAGCGCGCTGGGCCGCTCACTGGCCGCGATGCCGAAGCTGGGGCAGGCGTTGGCTTCGATGAAGTCGGAGCTGCTGCTGGCGCTGGTGGGCCCGCTCTCGTCGGGTCACCTGCTCGAGCTGGGCAAGACGCTGGCGAAGGCGCTGATCGACGAGCCGCCCCTGGTGCTGGCTGACGGCGGCTTCATCAAGGTGGGTTACCTCGCCGAGCTCGACGCGCTCATCGAGCTGTCCACCAGCGGCAAGGACTACCTGCTCAAGCTCGAGCTGCGCGAACGCGAGCGCACCGGCATCAACTCGCTGAAGGTCCGCTACAACAAGGTGTTCGGGTACTACCTCGAGGTCACCCGCGCGAACTTGCACAACGTGCCCAGGGAATGGATCCGCAAGCAGACCACCGCGGGCGGTGAGCGCTACGTCACCGAAGAGCTCAAGACCTGGGAAGAGAAGGTGCTCACCGCCGACGAGAAGCGCATCGCGCTCGAGCAGCGGCTCTTCGAAGAGCTGCGCGCCCTGGTGGTCTCTCGCGCCAGCCTGCTCCGGGCGGCGGGCGACGCGGTGGCCACCCTCGATGCGCTGGTCTCTTTCGCGCGCGTCTCGGCCGAGAACGGTTACGTGCGGCCGGTGGTCGACGAGTCGGGCGTGCTCGAGCTCATCGCGGGCCGGCACCCCGTGGTGGAGAAAGCGCTGGGGGGTGACTCGTTCATTCCCAACGACGTGCGCGTCGATCGTGATGACGCGCAGGTGCTGATCATCACCGGCCCCAACATGGCCGGTAAGTCGACGGTGATGCGGCAGGTGGCCATCGCCGCGGTGATGGCCCAGGCGGGTTGTTTCGTGGCCGCGAAGAGCGCGCGCATCGGGTTGTGCGATCGCGTGTTCACCCGGGTGGGCGCCTCAGACAACCTGGCGCGGGGGCAATCGACCTTCATGGTCGAGATGACCGAGACCTCCAACATCCTCCACCACGCCACCAAACGCAGCCTGGTGATCCTCGACGAGATCGGCCGTGGCACCAGCACCTTCGATGGCCTGTCGATCGCGTGGGCCGTGGCAGAGCACCTGCACGATCGCATCGGCGCGCGCACGTTGTTCGCCACGCATTACCACGAGCTCACCGACCTCACGCGCGAGAAGCCGCGGGTGAAGAACTGCTCCATCGCGGTGCGCGAGCAGCAGGGGAAGATCATCTTCCTGCGCAAGCTCATTGCCGGGGCCGCCAGCCGCAGCTACGGCATCGAGGTGGCGAGGCTCGCGGGGCTGCCGCCCGAGGTGCTCGCGCGGGCCCGCGAGCTGCTCAAGAACCTCGAGGCGGGCGAGTTCGACGAAGCGGGGCGGCCGCGGTTGGCCAAACGCGCCACCGGCAACTCAGAGAAAGTGGCGCCGGCCGTCGATGACTCTCAGCTGGGGCTGTTCGGCGGCGCGCCGAAGAAGACGCCCAGCTCGGCGCAAGAGGCCGTGCTCGCGGCGTTGGAGAACTTCAGCATCGACACCTCGAGCCCGTTGGAGGCGCTCACCGCGCTCTTTGAGTGGAAGCGCCGCCTCAAGTCAGGCAAGGCGTGAACGAATGCAGCTCGCCATTCCCAGCGCGCCGCGCAAGGTGAAGCTCTCTTCGGTTCCCGGGGCGCTGCGCCGGGTGGGGTGGGTGGCGCTGGCGGCGGTGCTGGTGACGGCGGTGGGGTGGTTCGTCGCCGCGCGGGCGCAGTCGTCGTTGAGCGCCGAGCGGGCGTTTCTCGAGCGTGCCCAGGAGGTTCAGGGGCAGGTGACCGAGGTTGTGCTGCCCCCCCTCGAGAACCGGCTGGAGACGCCTGCGAAGCTGCGCGTCATCTACAAGCTGGGCGGGAGGGACTACGCCGCCTCGGGGCTTCAGGTCAGCGGCGTCGAGGCCGAGCAGTTGTTCATCGGCTCGAAGGTGGCCCTGCTGGTGGATCCCGCGGCCCCTTCGAAGGCGCAGGCTGCGCAGTGGCTTCGCGGGCGCGTGGGGTGGGTGTGGCTGGGCACGTTGATCGTCGGCCTGGGGCTGCTGCTCGGCGCGGGCCTGGTGGCCTTCGAACTGAGGCGGTCGATTCGGCGCGAGGTGGCCCCGCTGCGATGGGGGGCTCTGGTGTGGTTGACCGCCGATGAGCCCTTGCCTGATTCGAAGGAGGAGCGGCGGTTTGCCGCTCACTACTTTCGCGATGACGTGAAGCAGGTGGTGATGGCGCGGGGTCGCCCGGGGCGAAGGCCCGTGCGCAATGGCGAGAAGGTGTTGGCCGCCGTGGTTCCCAGTGAGCCGACCTGGGTTCGCGTCATCGATGAAGAGCTGGCGCGGGTGCTGGGGTGGTACCGCTGACGGACGGTCAGTCGTGGTAAAAACAGTCGATCGGCTTGGCACCGAACATCTCGCGCGGGTGCACGTTGATGTCGCGCTTGAGACAGATGCCCGTCAGCCGCGGTGATTGGTCGGCCGACATTTCCTGCGGGGGGACCACGGCGATGAACTTGGTGCGCGTCTCGCGGGGCAGGGCGATCACCAGGCGGCCGCTGTTCGCTGCCTCCCACACGTCGTTGGGGCCCAGGCGTTTCCACCCGCGCATCGGCCCTTCGTGGCGCAGCCAGTCGCAGGTCTGCGCCAGCGAGAGTTCTTTGGCGCCCACGAAGTGGGGGATCTCGCAGTTCATCGCGCGGCTGACGTCCCACACGAAGATGTGGCCGCGCACCTTGCCCGGCGCGTCGTCGGCGTAGCGCGGGTTCACCGTCACCCCGAACTGCTTTACCAGCATGTCGTAGGTCTCTTTGCTGCGTTTGCCTTCGCGGCTCTGCAGCGTCGCCTGCACGGCGATCCACACGTCGCGCCCCTGGAGCGCCTTGGGCACTTCTTTGCCGTCGAACTTCATGCCCACGCCGCTGGGCTCTTCTTCGGCCATCTGGCCCGACTTGCTCGAGGGCATCGAGGTGGCCAGCAGCGAGTTGCGCCGGCGTTCGGCGCTGGAGTCTGCGAACTGCGAACCCAGCTGACTCTTCTGATGCTTGGTGAGCATCGAGGCGTCGGTGGAGTACTCGCTGGGTTTGACCGTCATCGAGTCGGCGCCGCCCTGGGCGGGGATGCTCCCCGTCGAGGTGCGCGGCGCGGCGGTTCCCCTGGCGGGGGCTGCGGCTGCTGCCGGCTTCTTCTGATCAGCTGATCCGCCTTTTCCCTGAGGCCGTTGTTCCTGCGACATGCGGCGAAGCCTAGTACCTCCGCACGAGGAAGTGATCGCAAGAGGCCCGCCCTCGACAGGTCTCCTCAGGAACAGCCCACCGTTCGCATCGAGAGGGTCGGCAGAAATCGAAATCGGGTTCCATCACCGGTCTCCCCGAGCCCAGTCGAGGGGGCAGTTGCAGTGCGAAGGAGAGGCAATCCCTCGACTCCGCTCGCAGGGTTGGCCGAAATAGAAATGACTCCAATCACCGGTCTCCCCGAGCGCAGTCGAGGGGGCACTTACCGCCCGA
>JAYVFP010000019.1:0-6211 GCA_043773025.1 Archangium sp. | reverse complement strand
CTTTTTTGAATTCCTCGCCGCGCAGCGCGCGCTTGCGGCAATTCGCCGCGCAGAGTTGTGACCAATCATGAGCCGAGCGGAGTCGAGGGATTACCTCGGCTTCGAGCGGCAAGTGCCCCCTCGACTGCGCTCGGGGAGACCGGTGATTGGAGTCATTTCTATTTCGGCCAACCCTGTCGGGAGGACCGGTCTCGGGACGAACAGTGCTCAGCCATCGGTCGACAGCACGCCCCGGCGCAACAACTCCGCAAGCGCGGGCTCCACGTCACAGACCGGCAGACCCACGTTCGCAGCCAGCGCATCGAGGCTGTCGGGTGCCGCACGCACCGCATCGAGCACCTTGAGTTCGTTCACATTGGCCACCCACGAGAACAGCGTCGCCAGCTCGTCATTCAGGTACAGTCGGCCGGGGTTGGTGGCCGCTTCGTGCAGCCGGCGCGCCTCTTCTTTGCGCATGCCCTCAGCGCACTCGTCGATCATTTCGTACAGCCAGCGACTGCCCTTGGGCGGCTCCGATTTCTCGAAGACGAACCGACCTTCACCGCGGCTGGTGATGATCGCCTCGAGCGCCGTACGCCCCTGCACCCGCAGGCTGCCCGTCTGGGCGGCGGCATCGACCAGGTGCCCCTGGGAGACACGCAGCTCGTAGCGGCCCATCGCGTCTTCCAGCTCGAGCCGGCCCATGCAGTCGAGCTCAGCGAGGGTGCGCACGAACCAGAGCGGGCCCACGGAGCGCAGCTCGACCTTCACCTCACTGCGCGCGGCCAGCGCATTCCAGACACGGGCGCGTGGAGCCACCAGCAGCGACAGGGTGTCGAGCAGCTCCTTCGAGCGGCCTGATTTCTTCAAGTACGCCCGGGCGCCAGCGCGCGCTGCTTTCAGCGTGTCCACCATGCCGTCGTGCGCCGAGAGCACCATCACGGCGATCTCGCGCGTGCCCACGTCACTGCGCAGCGCGCGCAACAGGCCCCAGCCATCGAGCCTGGGCAGATCGAGATCCGCCACCACGATGTCCCACTGATTGTGCGTGGCGAGTTGGAGCCCTGCCTGGCCATCGGCTGCGATCTCCACCACGTAGCCCGCGGGCGAGAGCTGCCTGGTGACCATCTTGCGCAGCGAGGGATCGTCTTCGACCAGCAGCACGCGCGCCTTGTACCCGGCTGGCACCGTCGCCTTGGTGACCTTCGGGGTCTCGGGCGTCTCTTCCCAGATCACCGGGCCGTCATCGAGCTCGAGCAGTTGATCGAGCGCCCGTTCACCCGACTCGTCACCGAAGCGCGCTTCCTGCAGCTCACCTTCGACGAAGCTGGCGCGGCCTTCGAACGGAGTTCCCGGATAGGTGGTCACCGTGCCGGTCAGACGCGCGCGACCCACCCACGCCAGCATACGAGCCCGCATGCGGCCCAGCTGCACCTGCGAACGATCACACTCGTCGATGAGGTCCCGTGTGCGGCTCGGCACGTCGCGCGTGAAAGGAAATCGCCAGAGATCAGTCGCCCCCACGCGCAGCCACTTGAGGACGTTACCGACCGAGAGATCCGTCAGCACGCCGGCGATGGCCACCTTGAAGGTCTCGCCACTGGCGCGCAGCGAGAGCACCACCTGGCGGCCACTGCGGTGGGGCAGCAGCTCTTCGACCACCACCAGATCCGGCCGCCACGAACGAACCAGCTCGACGATGTTGAGCGGATCGTCGGTGTCGCGCACCTCGAACCCTTCGGCCCTCAGCTGCTCGGTGAGCGCGTGACGCATTGCGCCCGCGGCAAGCACCAGTACACGTTGGCGAAGATCTTCAGTGACTCCTTCACTCACATCCATTGCGCCCGGGAGAGTGTCGAGAGTTCTCGCTTCAGTCGAGCGAGATCTTCTTCAGAACCCCGCACCGAAACGCACCGTCAGCGTCGACTCACCCGCGAGGCCGACCAGCTCTGCGACCAGCTCCACGTGGTTGAGCAGCGCCACCGGCACCAGCAAGAGCGTGGTGAAGACGTTCAAGAACTCTCCGAAGAAGCCCCGCTCGCCTTCGAAGGGCCGCTGAAAGAGAAAGGTCTTCGTCCACCACGGCGAGGTGACCCCGATGCCCGCGCGAAAGCCGAACACGCCGTCGGGCCCCGATGCCTGTAACCCGGGCGCAATCTGGCCGTCGCCAAACCCCACCGACGAGCCGACGAAGGGTGTGAGCCGCACGTAGAGGTACACGTCGGGCATCAGCTCCGGTTGATTGCCCGCGGCGCCCCAGGCGTAACCGCCGCGAAACTGCACTCCATACGACGCGCGGAACGGCACGCGGCCGAGTTGCTGAACGAACTCGAATCCAACGCCGCCAAAGGGCGTGCCCCACGGAGGTCTCGCCGGCCCCAGCGCCGCGCCCACGTAGAGCGCAAACCCTGCGGCAGAACGTTCACCCAGCCCGGCCACGGCGGAAAGATCTGCTTGAAACGGCATCACCCGTTGCTCGGCAGCGCCAGACACGAGCATCGCGAGCAGCGGACCGAGCACGAGCAGAGCGTAATACTCACTCGCGCGCACATGTGAGGCGGCCGGGCAATCGCGGCGCGCCCGGTTGCCGATTATCGTTGAGCCGTACCCACGGCCTTAGCCAGAGAACAGGAAGCGCGATGTCGACGTTCGATACGAAGGTCCGGCAGCTCAAGCGCACCCTGAAGTACCTCAAGGGTTACGTCGACTTCGATCGCAGCACCAATCAGATCGTGCGGCGCACCGACTTCACCAACTGCCCGCGACCGGTGCTGATGCTCTACGGCTTCATGTCCACCCGGCAGAGCTTCGAGATCCTCGAGCATCGGCTGCGACGCGATCAGTTCTGCGTGTGGAGCATCAACCTGGGCGGCTGGAAGCAAGCCTTCAACACCGACGCCATCGACGTGCTCGCCGAGAAGGTGCGCGAGAAAGTCGAGCGGCTCTACCAGCGCTATCCACAGATGGGCCCGCTGTCGATCGTGGGCCACTCCAAGGGCGGGCTCATCGGCTCGTATTACGTGAAGCGGCTCGGGGGCGATCGCCGGGTACGCAACGTGATCACCCTGGGCACGCCGCACAACGGCTCGCCTTCGGCCTACTTCGGCATCGCCGCCTATGGCCTCATCTCACGCAGCATCTGGCAGCTCACCCCCATGTCGCCGTTCATTCGCCGGCTGAAGATGGGCGCCTTTCCTTCGGCGGTGCGCATGACCTCGGTCTTCTCGAAGGCCGACAAGGTCAACCCGTTTCCGACCTGCATCCTCGAGGGCACGGGCACCGAAGGTCAGGACATTCACAACATCGAGGTCGCCGACGTGGTGCACCGCGAGTTCCTCACCAGCCGCACCGTCTATGGCGTGCTGCGCCGGGAGCTCTTCACCGGCTACGGCCTGCCCGTGCCTGCAGAGCCACGCTCGAAGCGCCTCATCAACTTGAGGTAAGAGCGCCGTCGTGCAGCCGAGCAAGTGGGACCTGATTCTCGACCAGAAGCCCGTCCCCCTCCTCGCCCACTTGTTGGAGGAGGTGGCGAAGATCTTCGCGAAGGACCTCGCGCAATGGCCCCCCCACGTCGAGAACTTCGACCCGCAGACCGGGCGCAAACTCGCAGACTTGCTGGCCGAAGCGCCGCTGCCGCCTGACCCTCGCCTTTACCGCGAGGCGTTCGTGCTGACCCGCTTCGACCTGGGCCGCGAGCTGGAGGCCTGCGACGATTACCTGCGCAACCAGCGGTGGATGCAGACGGGCCTCGGCGCTAAGGACAGGGGCATGATGTTGTTCCTCTCGCGCTTCATGGCTGAGCAACTCCTCGGCCTCGCAGAGGCGACGGAAGGCCGTGTGACGAGGCCGCATCTGCTCGACGTGCTCGACCGCACCGAACGACTCTTCTTTGCCCGAGGTCCGACGCCGTGAACCTGACTACGAACCCTGCCATCGCTGCTGCCTCGTTGCGGCCGCCCAACAAGCTCCCCAAGCCGAACGACGCCTGCTGGTGCGCGAGCGGCAAGAAGTACAAGAAGTGCCATCAGGAGCCCGACTCCGAGTTCCTCAAGGAAGAGCGCAAGCGCCTCGAGGCCAACCGCGTCAAACCCGGCCGCGTCTCTCCGATGCGCGTGGTGCCCGACAACATCCCCAAACCGGACTACTGGCAGACGGGTCAGCCTTCGCGTGGTTCGGGCCGGGTGGTGCGCACGGCTGAAGAGATCGTTCGCATGCGCAAGGCGGGGCTGGCGGCAGCGCGCATTCTTCGCATGGCGGGCGCGTTCGTGAAGCCGGGCCTCACCACTGACGACATCGATGCCTACGTGCACGACTTGACGATCAAAGAAGGCGGCTACCCGAGCCCGCTGAACTACCGCGGCTTTCCCAAGTCGGTGTGCACCTCGGTCAACGAGGTCATCTGCCACGGCATCCCCGATGATCGGAAGCTGCTCGACGGCGACATCGTGAACCTCGACGTGACCATCTTCGTCGAGGGCGTGCACGGCGACTGCAACGCGACCTTCTGCGTGGGCAACGTGGATGAAGAGTCGAAGCAGTTGATTCGGGTGACGCACGAATGCCTGATGAAGGGCATCGAGGCGGTCAAGCCGGGCCGGCCCATCAGCGACATCGGGCGTGCGATCGAGCAGCACTCGGATCACTACGGCTACGGCGTGGTGCGCGCGTACTGCGGCCACGGCATCTCTGAGACGTTCCACAACTCGCTGCAGATCCCCCACTACTTCGACGCGCGCTCGACCACCAAGATGGACGTCGGCATGACCTTCACCATCGAGCCGATGATCGCGCTGGGCACCTGGGAAGAGACCACCTGGGACGACGAGTGGACGGCGGTCACCAAGGATCTCAAGCGCACCGCGCAGTTCGAGCACACCATCCTGGTCACTGAGAGCGGCTGCGACATCCTCACCAAAGAGTGAAATGCGGGGTGGCGGTACTGGGCGTGCTGCTGAGCACGGCGACCACTTGACGTCGACGAATGGCCACTTTGCTTCTGAGCCTGCCGCCCTGCCCGTCGCTGTTCTTGCGAAATCACGCGACGGAGGGCACACGGGCCCATGGCCGTTCTTGGACTCGGCCTCGCGGCGCTTGGACGCCCGGGGTACATGACGCTGCAGCACCGCGACGACTTCGCGTCACTCGATCCCGCCTCGATGCAGGCTCAGGCGCACGCGGTGCTCGACGCCGCCTTCGCCGGGGGCATTCGCCACGTCGACGTCGCGCGCAGCTACGGCAAGGCCGAGGCCTTCGTGCACGCGTGGCTCCAGTCGCGCGGTCACCGGGGCGTGTTCATCTCGTCGAAGTGGGGCTACCGCTACACCGCGAACTGGCAGTCGAACGTCTCGGTGCACGAGGTGAAGGATCACTCGCTCGCGCACCTCGAGTCGCAGTGGGCGGAGAGCCGGGCGATTTTGGGCGAAGCGCTGGGCGTGTACCAGGTGCACTCAGCCACGCTCGAGAGCGGCGTGTTGAAGAACGAGGCCGTGCTCGATCGCCTCGCGGCGCTGCGCGATGGCGGCATGCCCATGGGCCTCTCCGTCACCGGGCCTCGTCAGGGCGAGGTGATCGACGCGGCCATCGCCATCGAACGCGGCGGCAAACGGCTCTTCGACTGGGTGCAGGCGACGTGGAACGTGCTCGAGCCCTCCGCCGGCCCTGCCCTGACCCGCGCGAAAGAACGTGGCCTGCACACCATCGCCAAAGAAGGCATGGCCAATGGCCGGCTGGCGGAGCGCGGTCAGCACAAGCCCTGGTTGGAGTTGAGTCGCAAGGCCGGCGCCGCACCTGATGCCCTCGCGCTCGCCGTCGCGCTGCAGCAACCGTTTCTCGACGTGGTGCTCTCGGGCGCGGCGACGGTCGAACAACTGCGCTCGAACCTTACAGCCACGCAGGTGCAGCCGGGTTCGCTCGACTTGAGCGCACTGGTACTCGCGCCTGAGGACTACTGGGCCAAACGTTCACGCCTGGCGTGGACCTGAGGCCTCACCGGTCCTCCCGAGCAGGGACTGGCTTCACGGGCGATTCCATCGAAGGAACAGGCGCTAACTCACACCGGCCCTCCCGAGAGCAGTCGAGGGAGGACCTCTGCATCGCGCAGCAAGTGGCCCCTCGACTGCTCTCGCAGGGTTGATCGAAATAAGGAGCGCCCACCGTTCATCCCGAGCGGAGTCGAGGGATTACCTCGCCTTCGGGCGGTAAGTGCCCCCTCGACTCCGCTCGGGGAGACCGG
>JAYVFP010000018.1:0-19863 GCA_043773025.1 Archangium sp. | reverse complement strand
GCCCAAAAACTCGGCGTGAACCTGCAAGAGCTGCTGATCAGCCAGCCCGACACTGGCGAGCAGGCGCTGGAGATTGTTGATTCGCTGGTCCGTTCCGGCGCGGTCGATCTGATCGTCATCGACTCCGTCGCTGCCCTGACGCCAAAGGCCGAGCTGGAAGGCGAAATGGGCGACTCACTCCCCGGCCTGCAAGCCCGGCTGATGAGCCAGGCGCTGCGCAAGCTGACCGCCACGATCAAAAAAGCCAACTGTATGGTGATTTTTATCAACCAGATCCGCATGAAGATCGGTGTGATGTTCGGCAGCCCCGAGACCACCACCGGCGGCAACGCGCTCAAGTTCTACGCCTCGCAGCGCCTCGACATCCGCCGCATTGGCGCCATCAAGAACGGCGACAACGTGGTGGGCAGCCGCACCCGCGTGAAGGTGGTGAAGAACAAGATGGCGCCCCCCTTCAAGGAAGTGGAATTCGACATCATGTACGGCACCGGCATCAGCAAAGAAGGCGACCTGATCGACCTCGGCGGCGAGCACGGCATTCTCGAGAAGAGCGGCTCGTGGTTCGGCTTCAAGGGCGAGCGCATCGGCCAGGGCCGTGAGAACGCCAAGGAGTACTTGAAGGAGCACCCGGCCATCGCCCTGGAGATCGAGTCCTTGCTGCTGGCGAAGTTCGGCGTGAAGGCCGGCGCGCCGGTGATCGCCGCGGTGGAGAACCCGCCTGCTGAAGAAGTCGAAGAGAAGCGGCCGCGGGTCAAAGCCGTCAAATGAAACGAAAAGTGCCCTCTCCCTCTGGGAGAGGGTCGGGGTGAGGGCCAAAAATTAGACCCCCTCCACCCCTGTGGCACGGTGTAGCGATGACTGATCGCCGCGCCCAGAACCGCCGAACCCGGTCGCTCATCGCCGAACCGTTGACGCGAAAGCGTGAGCGGCGTGCCGACGAGCGGCGCGACTCGCCCCGCCGAGAAATCGCCCTCGACGTGCGGGAGCCCGGCCGCAAGAGCCGCTCCTGCATGGGCGACCTCTCTGTGGGTGGTGCCTCGTTCGTCACCACTGCACCGCCGTCGAGCGACTCGGTCGAGTTGCTCTTCACGGTACCGACCTTCGTGGGCCCCATCATCGCCAGCGCCGTGGTGGTCGCGCGCAAGGGTCTGCCCCAAGGCACCCAGGTGAGCGTGGTCTTCACCGACCTCGAGGTGGAAGCCGAGCTGGCCATCGCCGAGTGGTTCGACATGAGTTCCCCTCTCCCTCTGGAAGCGGGTCAGGGTGAGGGAGCCCGAGCCAGCGCATCAGCCTGAGCCGAGCCAGAACCCGACCCACTGGCACCGCCACGCGAGCCCTGCTAGCCCGCAAGGCTCCATGTCGTTGGGCGAGCAGGGCTGGCTTGAAGAACTCATCCGCGAAGGAGTGACGAAGTACCGCCCTGACGCCTCGAGCAATTCCATCCGCGAGGCCGCCGCGCTGCCCCCCGGAGTCGGGCGCGCCCGACGCTACCTGCGAGGCATCCTGCGCGAGTCGGGCCTGCTCTTCGGCACGCCCGACGCGCCCGCGCCGGCAGAGCAGAGCCTGGGCGCCGAAGAACAACTCTTCCTCGCGGTGCTGCGCGTCTTCACCCGCATCGCGCTCGACGTGGCCACGCTGGTGGAAGCGGCGCCTGGGCCCAGACCCGAACAACTGCTGCTGCTCTTCGCCGCGCTCAGCCACCGGGTGGACGACGCCGAAGACGTGCACCGCCGCATCGAGCGAGCGGCCAAACAGTGGCCGGTGCCGCAGAAGCTCTGGCTGCGCGTCGAGAAGGCGATGGAAGAGCGAGCCCTCTCGTTGGGAGCAGACCCGTACTACGGGCTCGTGCTGCACAACGGCGCGGTCTACGCCGACGCGAACCTCTTCGGCCGGGTGGCCATCGCGTACTTCTCGGGCACCACGTTCCCCCGCGAGGCCGTGGAGCGACGCCTGGGGTTCGCCGCGCGGCAGAAAGCGCGACTCGTCGAAGTGCTGGTGGGGCTGGTGAGCGCCGAACGCAAACCCGGCTTCCCCGCACGAAGGGCCATCCTCCGACAGATCGACGACCTGCGTCTTCCTGATCAGCTCGCCGAAGAGACGCTGGAGTTCGCGAGGAAGGCCTTCGAAAAACCCGTCGCGCACAAGCAGCTCACCGCGGGCTTGCGCAGCCGCGACATGCGCCGGTTCATTCTCGAGCAGACGCTGCTGGCCTCGTTGGTGGATGGCCGGCGAAGCCCGCGTGAAGTGGAGTGGACGCGTTCGTTGGGCGCGCAGCTCGACTTCTCGCCTGAGAACATCCGCACGCTGGAGCTCGAAGTGGCGGAGTTCTATTCGAAGCACCGCAAGGTGGTCGACGTGTTCAGCCTCTCCGGTGGCGCAGAGGTGATGGGTGAGCAGTGGGTCGACGAGATGTCGACGTCGGTGAAGAAGAACTACCGCGCGTTGCTCAAGGAGATCCGCGAGACGGGTGAGCTCTCTCGGCTCCTGGCGCGTGCGGCGCGGGGGCACAAGTTGTCGCGTGAAGAGAAGACGGCGATGCGCGAGCAGTTGATCGACGTGGCGAAGGCGGTACCCGCGCTGGCCATCTTCGCGGCGCCGGGCGGCGTGCTGCTTCTGCTTGCGCTGGCCAAAGTGCTCCCGTTCGATCTCCTGCCGTCTTCCTTCCGGGACGAGCCCGATGAACGCCTCCGCCTGGTGGCGCCAATGGCTCCCTCTCCCCGAGGGGGAGAGGGTCGGGGAGAGGGCTGACGCCTTTCCCTACGCAGCACTCGCAAGCGCGGGCCGTGCCGCGACCCGTGCAACCCGGGCCAGAAACGCGGGGTCGAACGGCTTGACCGCATAGTCCTCGGCCCCGAGCTCGAGGCAGGTGCGGCGCATGAACTGATCCTCGACGGCCGAAAGAATGATGACCTTCACGTCGCAAGTGAGAGGGTCGCGCTTGAGGCTGACGAGCAAATCTCGCCCATCGATGCGTTGGTGCACGTCGAGCAGGATGACGTCGGGGTGATGTTGGCGGGCGAGG
Source organism: Archangium sp. (assembly GCA_043773025.1). GTDB lineage: Bacteria > Myxococcota > Myxococcia > Myxococcales > Myxococcaceae > Archangium_A. The sequence goes on along the minus strand of JAYVFP010000018.1, from coordinate 16,841 downwards.
GTGACGACATCGGAGTTGGTGTCGATGAGGGGCTGCAGACCGGCGCGGCGCGCTTCCCGGGCGAGGGCAGCGACGAGCATCGGTTCATCGTCGGAGATCAGCACGGTGAGTCTGGGGTCGGCCATGCCGGGAGCCTGAGCAACCGCCGCACCAGCCGCAGGGGGGCCAAATCCCTGATCCAGCGGTGGGTCAGCCTGGGGTCCGGGGGTGAACCACGACATGGGCGGTCAGGCGGCCGGGCGGGGCGCGTCGCTGATCAGCGTGTTGGGAGGATGTTGCGTTGACACCTCGGGGGCCATTCGATACGTGGCCCCTCGTCGGACACCGGGGAGTGGCTCAGCCTGGTAGAGCACTTGGTTCGGGACCAAGGGGTCGCAGGTTCAAATCCTGTCTCCCCGACTGGTGAAAGCCCTCGGAGTCCTTGGAGAAATCCAGAGACTCCGGGGGCTTTGTTTTGCCCGGCTGGCCCTCTTGGGACACAGATGGGACAAGCCACCGCGCCATCGGAATCGACAGGCTATCGACCCCCGTGCGCAGGTCGCTGATCTCGAGGTGTCCATAGGTGCCGATCGTCGTTCGGATGTCGGCGTGTCGCAGAAGGCGCTGAACCGTCGCAGCTGGCACCCCCGCCTTCAGTAGGAGAGTCGCCGCTGTGTGCCTCAAGTCGTGGAACCGGAGCGGGCGGGGCACCGCTCGAGGCCAGAGCTTGAAGCCACACTTGGGGCACGGGCGCCGGCTGGCTTCGCTCGTCTCTTCCTCGAAGTCACATGAAGCTGCTTGGTGGCGCCCCTTGCGCCTTCGGCAGACGTTCACGTACCCGTCGACAATCCCGGCTCGCCCCAAAGCGCGGCGAAGCACGTCCTGCAGCGGAAGATCGTCACGCTGCATCGATCCGTCTGATCGAGGAAAGACCAGCGCTGACGGTGACTCGATGATCGCCCGCTCGAGCCAGGGGCGCAGTTCCGCCGCGATGGGGATCATGTCGGCGTGCCCGCCTTTGGTGGTCTCAGCTTCGTAAGAGCGCTCCACCGTGATCGTGTCCTCACGCAGATCGATCGATGCCTTGCGGAGTCCCAGGAGCTCGCCCTTACGCATGCCTGTCCAGATCGCGCAGGCGAAGAGTGCCCGCCATTTCTGATCGAGGTGCATCAAGAGCACCTGCACCTCCTCTGAGCGCAGCACTTGGGGCAACCGCTTGAGCACCTTGCGTCGTGACACCGCCTTCGCCGGGTTCGCGCCCGACCACCTGCTCCGCGGCGCCTTTTCGAAGATCGTCACCAGCTGGCCGCGAAGCATGTTGATGCTCTTCGGTGCGAGGTCTCCCGTAAGGGACTGCAAGACGTCTTCAACCTGCTCGGGTGTCACCTCCACGAGAGCGAGCGACCACAGTGGTGCGAGGTGGGCGCGATTGAAGGCGTCATTCTCAGCGTTCGATCGGCTCCTACGCTTCGACCCGTATCGGTCCCACCACCACGTGTAGAGCTCACCGAAGGTCATCGCCGGCGCGGTGCTGGGAAGCGGCTCGAGTCCGTGGCGCGCACGTTCCGCCTTTCTCTCGAGGTCTTCGGCAATCCGCTCGGCGTCGCGCTTCCTTGTGCACGCCGTCACCTCACGACGCCACTTGCCCGATGGGTCCTTCCATCGCGCGTACCAGCGGCCGCCCTTTTCGTAGACGCTCGCCATCAGCTCTCCTCCCGAAGTATTGCCAGCGCGCGTCGGAAGATCTTCGCGAGGTCGACCACGATCGCGACGGCATTATTCGGATCGCCCTCCAAGAGATCGTCGACGTAGATAGACCGGCTCAAGTCGGTCGCTGCGCGGACCTCCTGCTTTCCGCCTTCAGCGAATCGCTCTGACATCGACATCGTCAAGTAGAGCGGCTTTCCGTCGTAGAGCCGGTCATCAAGCTGCAGATCGAGATCGCGGAACATGAACGCGCCGATCTCGAGGTCGAAACCGTACCGACCGAGGGCTGCGAGCACGCAGACTTGGAGCGCGTGGATCTCGCTGTATCGAGTCCAGTCCTGCTCGCTCTTCTTGCTCACGACGATCAGGCCCCGAGCCCGCCACGTCCTCAACGTCGTGAGCTTGATGCCAGCGGCCGCGCAGACGCGCGCCGCCGTGTACGTCTGACGCGACGGCAGCGCACCTGGCGAGAGACGCTCCGGACGTTCAGCGGGCTGAATGGTTGTTCGGGTCTTCATAAGTGACGCACAGGGTGTCACTTCATGTCACGGACTGTCAACCGCTCCACAATCCACAGGCCGTCACTGCTTTCGTCAAAGTGTGGCACTTGACGTCACTTTGACGGATCGGCTAGTTCTGAGTCGAACCCCGCACTGGAGCCGCCCATGCAGACCCTTCCTGACTTTCCCGAGAACCTGGCCACGGTGCCCGAGGTAGCCAAGCTCCTGAAGGTGTCACCGAGCTGGGTCTACAAAGAGGTCGAGGCCGGCCGACTGCCCTGCATTCGGATCGGCCCGACGATGATCCGGTTCGACCTCGCCGCGGTGAAGCGGTTCTTCACGACCGAGAGCAAGACGGCTCCGCAGGCCGCGAAGTGACCGCCTTCGCGAAGACAGCACCGATCTACGCCCGCGCAGTCCGATGGCGAATGGTCCCCCTCGAGCCAGGTGGCAAACGCCCGATCCTGAAAGACTGGGTCGAGAAGGCGACCAGCGACGCCAGCGTGATCGCGGAGTGGGCGGAGCGCTGGCCGAACGCGAACGCGGGCGCAGTCATGGGCGATGGCCTGTTCGCGCTCGACGTCGACCCGAAGAACGGGGGCGACCGGACCCTGGCTGCACTCCTGGTGAAACACGGTCCCCTTCCTCAGACCGTCCAGCAACGCACCCCGAGCGGTGGAACGCACTACGTCTTCAAGAGTGCCAGCGCGATCACCAACAGCGCTGGCAAGCTCGGCAAGGGCCTCGACATACGGGGCGAGGGAGGCCAGATCGTGGTCAGCCCCAGCAGCACGCCCGCCGGGTTCTATCGCTGGGTTCCCGGTCACGAGCCTTGGAAGATGGAGCCCGCCGAGGCCCCCGCATGGTTGATCGCTGGTCTCACCCGCCCGCGCCTGGTGCTCATTGCAAAGGAGCGTGAGGCGTTTCCCCCAGTGTCACCTGCGGATATCGCTGCAGCCAGCCTCGCGCTCGAAGCCCACGGGGCGGCGATCGAGGGCAGCGGGGGCGACGAACACACGATGATCGCTGCGCGGATTCTCGCGAACGATTTCGCGCTCTCGGAGAGCGAGGCATGGCCCCTGCTCTGGCAGTGGAACGCGGATTGTTCCCCGCCTTGGACCGACGAAGACCTGATCGCGAAGCTGCGGAACGCCCTCGGGGCTGAGGACTGCGCGAAGCCCTACGGCTGCCGTCGACAGGTCGACGCGCTGGCTGCGGTGCGCGCAGAAATGACCGCGTGGCGGGCTCTGACGCAGGCCCAGGCTGACGCCGCCTACGTCCCGATGCTGCAGCGGGTTCGTGAGATCGCCCGCGGCGTGGATCCAGCTTTGCGCGGGCAGATCCTCCGCGAACTGGAAGGCTCAGGCGTCTCGAAGAAAGAGGCCTCACTTCCGCCCGGTGTGGACCCTGTGAAGGCCGCCGAACTGAACGAGCGGCGCGCTGCGCTTGCTTCTGGCGATCAGCAGCTGATCGATTCGAAGGATCCGCTCAACACAGCCAAGCGCTTTCTTGCGGCGAGAGCTGATGTTGACGGCCTTCCGGAGCTAGTGCGCTGGCAAGAGGCCTTCTGGCGAGCGGAGGGCACTCGCTACGCGGAGCGTGGTGACGAACAGATAAACGCGGACCTCTATGGTTTCGCGGAGGGGAAACGCGAGGTCGCCAGCAATGCGCCCTTGAAGCCCGATCGAAACATCGTCGAAACCATCGTGCACGCGCTCAGAGCTGCCGCCTTGCTCGACGTCAAATCAGTGCCGGCGTGGATCGATGGCCCGCGCGAGCATGCGGCCGAAGACATCTTGGCCTTCAAGAATGGGCTGCTGCACATCCCGACCCGTGGGTGGATTCCGGCTACGCGGGCGTTCTTCGGGCTGAACGCGGTGGACTTCGATTACGACGCCAGCGCCCCGCACCCGGTGGCGTGGCAACGTTTCCTCGATCAGCTGTGGCCTGGTGACGCAGAGTCGATCGAGACGCTTCAAGAGATCTTCGGACTCGCCCTGACCGGCGACACTTCGTTTCAGAAGCTGTTCCTCCTGATCGGTCCGAAGCGCGGGGGAAAGGGCAACATCGCTCGAGTTCTGACCGCGATGGTCGGCCTCGACAACGTGACGGCTCCAACGCTCAACGGCCTGGGCCAACACTTCGGCCTCGAGTCGTTGATCTCCAAGACACTCGCGGTGATCTCCGACGCGCGACTTGGCGGGCGCGCTGACCTCGGCGCCGTGGTCGAGAACCTGTTGAGGATCTCTGGCGAAGACACAATCAGCGTCCCCCGGAAGCACCGATCCGACTGGACAGCGAAGCTCCGCCTCCTCTTTCTGATCATCAGCAACGAACTCCCGAACTTCCTCGACCAGTCGGGGGCGCTGGCCAGCAGGTTCATCGTGCTCAGGCTGACTCGTTCGTTCTTCGGCAATGAGGATCGCGGGTTGACCCAGCGGCTACTGCAGGAGCTGCCCGGAATCCTCCTGTGGAGCCTTCAAGGCCTCGATCGTCTTCGCGAGCGGGGTCACTTCAGGCAGCCGGTCAGCGCGCTCGAAATGGTGAAGCAGCTTGAGACCCTCGCGAGCCCGATCAAGGCATTCATCGCTGACCGCTGTGTGATCGTCCCTGGCGCGAGCGTGCCCTGCTCCGACCTCTTCGCCGCTTGGTCGTTCTGGAGCACCGAGCAGGGGCGCGATCACGTCGGAACGGTGCAGATGCTGGGTCGCAACCTCACGGCGGCATTCCCCGAGATCACGGTGACTCAACCGCGGGTGAACGGGGGGCGTGTGCGCCACTACGAGGGGATCAAGTTGGCACTCGATGGCACGCGAGGGGATCCATTGCAGCTCTCACAAGAGATCGAAAAAGAAGAGGTAGATCAGTGAGATCAGAAGATCAGAAGATCAATAGGCCCCCAGAGGGACGCAATGCGGGGATCGCGGGCCAGCCCGTGCCGTGCGTGCCATCCCAGACCCGTGACCTCGTATCCTTCATCACCAGCACGACGGGTACCCTTGCGCCTGATGATCTCGAGCAGGCGCTCAAGCACCTCAGCACAGCGCGCCGAGCGCTCGACACCATCAGGCTCGGGGGCGACGTCGATCAGTGCAGGGCAGTGGCAAAGAACGCGCTGAGAGGCATCGTTGCGATGCTCACGCGCGGACCGGTGGACGACAACACCACACGGCAAGAGCTGAGAGCCGTGCTCGCAGGTGAACGACTCCGACAGCACAGGCTTGTCGTCGACCTGAAGGCAGCGCGTGCACGCATCGCAGAGCTTGAGCGTGTAGGTGCAGGTAGGTCCCGGTAGCATAGGTTCTTCCCTAACCCCCCGCCATCACGGGTGACGCAGAGCGCGACGCTCGACACATCAGAGTCGTTTTTCGAAGGTTGCTCTAGTTGCATAACGGTTGCATTTGCAAAGGAGTTTCAATGGTTCAGATGACTTCCACGAAGTACGCCGAACGACGAGGAGTCAGTAGGCAGGCCGTCGATAAGGCGATCAAGTCCCTCCGCCTGGGTACTTCGGTGAGCCGTGACGCCCGCGGGCACGTACTGATTGACGCCGACTTGGCTGATCTTGAGTGGGAGCGCTCGACCGACCCGACCCGCAGACCGCAACCTGAGAGCACGCCTGCGCCCGCCGGCGACGGAGAGACCCTGCTCGAGGCGAAGGCCAGACGTGAACGCGCCCTCGCGACGATGGCGGAGATCGAGCTCAAGCGCAGGTCCGGAGAGCTGGTGCTCGCCAGCGACGTCTTGAAGGAGTGGACCACGGTGCTCAGAGCAGCGCGCTCGAAACTGTTGTCACTGCCCACGCGTCTGCGCAGCGACTGCCCGGAGATCGGGGTACGTGGCTTCGTCTCTGCGACGGAGGTCGTTCGCGAGGTGCTCGAGGAGCTGGCGGCCGACAGCGGCGGGGTCGCGTCATGAAGACCGACCCCGACCTTGTTGAGCTCGATCGCTCGATCGCCCTAGACGATATTTTCCGCAGAGCGCTGAAGGCACTGAAGCCACCTCCTAAGGAGCCCGGCAGCGTGCTGGCGATCTGCTGGGTCTGTGATGTCCTGGTGCCTTCGACGACGACAACGATCCGGCTGCAGCACGCCACGAACCTAGCCTCGATTATGAACCAGTCCGATGGTCCGCCGCACGCGTGGATCACTGAGGCCGCGATTCTTCAGGCGTGCATCTGGTCCGGTCTGGACCTCGGCCGTGACGCCGGTGGCGCCCTGGTGATCTTCGCGGAAGCCCGAGACCCGCGGCACCACGACTTCGTTCATGGCCGGAACAACCCGCCTCCAACGAGGGACCGGATCCCCCCGTACTCGAGGGCACCTGCTCGGGAGCCTGCTCGGAAGAATGGAAGGATCCGATGAGCGCTGGGAGGAATCCCACCGCGGTGACGGTTGCAGCTGACCGCGTTCGTGAGCGCGAGCGCTCAGCGCGCGAACGGCTGATCCCTTTCATCGGCAGCCTTGTGCGCGCTGAAGGGCTCGCGACCGGGCGGCCCTCATCGCTGGTTCACCTCGCTGCGGCGCTGCTCCCTGGGGCCTGCCTGGTGGTCCCGCTGGAGCTGGTCGAACGTCGCGAGAATCTCCGCGCGATCATGTTCGCAGGGCTGCCGGCCGCTCCCGACCCGCTCACCCTCGAGGCTGTTGTTCGGCTGATCGGTGAGATCGCCACGGGGCTCTCGTTCTCTGGCGCAGTCAGCCACTCGGCGCACTTCGCCCGAGCCCTGGCCGACCTTGTCGCTGACCAGCTGATCCCACCCTCACCGAAGGAAACACGATGACCATCGAATTAACGTTCCACGAGAAGACCACAACGAAGCTGCAGCTGGGGGCGATGTTCGCGGCCCGCGGATTCCTCGAGTCGCGCGGCGTGCAGCCGAACGAAGAAGAGGCCACGCGAATCGCGTCAGAGGTCGCGCCGATCATCGACCGCCTGGTGCGGGGCGCTGGCATCGACGATCCGGATTGCGACTTCGCGGAGCTGCTCGATCGTGTCGCCGTGGTGAGCATCGGGGTCGCCGCGCAGGTGATGAACCTGGCCCCTCGTAAGCCGTTCGCCGTGAACTGAGGTCACCGTGCTCGAGCCCGTCACCACGCAGGACCTTCTGCACCTGCACAATCAGGACGAGACCCCCTTGGTCGAACGCCTCCTAACCACGGTCGCAGCTGGCGAACGAGCTCGACAGCGCGACGCGCTGATCCGTGCAGCTGGTCGAGCGGTCCGATCGCGGTGGTCCGATCTCGCCGTGTCGAAGTTCCTGCTCGGGCGCCTGGTGGTGTTGCAAGTGAACGTCCCGGCGTTCATCGATGGGACCGCTGCGCCCGATGGGCTTCTTTCCGCTGCACTGCTCTGGAGCGGTGGCAACGTTCCTTCACTGTCTGCGATCCGAAGGGCCACGGCTGGGGTTGCTCACGAGTTCGCAGACGTGAGCAGCGCGGGTTGATGAGTGTGAAGCCCGCGTGAGAGTTCTTAGGCGTGACTACTCGCACACCGCCTCTCGGCATCGAAACTCGCAAGGGAACCTTTCAACCAACCACCACCAACCTCGACAAGCGGACCGTCGAACTTGTGTGGAGCGTGGGCGCACCCGTCTTGCGCCACTCGTGGGCTGATGGAACGTTCTACGAAGAGCTCGACATGAAGGGAGCGCGACTCGAGCGCTTGAACAACGGCGCTCCATTCCTCGCTGACCACGATGGGTCAAGCGTGCTCCGCACCTACGGTGTCGTTGAGTCTGCGCGTGTTTCGAACGGTCAGGGCATTGCCGTAGTGCGGTTCGACACCGCCGAGAACGACCCCGACGCAGACAAGCTCTTTCGCAAAGTAGCCAACGGCATCGTTCGTTCGGTGAGCATCGGCTACCGCACCCACAAGATCGAGAAGGTCACGACTGAGGGACAGAAAATCCCGACGTTCCGTGTGACCGACTTCACGCCCTACGAGATCAGCGCCGTCACGATGCCGGCTGATGACTCAGCAAAGTTTCGCAGTTCAACCAACCCAAACAGGAGCAACGACATGTTCAAGAAGCGGAAGCTGATGCAGCAGGAAGAGGGCGACTCGGTCGGCATCGAGACCGGCAACGGAGATCTCGAAGCTCTTAAGAAGCGAGAGATCGAGCGGGTGGCGGGCATCCGCGCCGCGGTCAAGTCCGCTCGATTCAGTGACGATCTGTCGGCACAGTTGATCAACGGCGGCACGTCTCTGAGCGAGGCGCGTGGTCTCGTGATCGACATGCTTGCGGCTCGGAGCGACGAGATCAAGACCGAGAACCACATCGCGATCACCGGTGGCGAAGACGCCTCCGACAAGTTCATGCGTGGCGCCGTGTCGGCACTGCTCGAGCGTTCGGCGAAGAACGTCGTGCGTGAGGCGAAGGCGAAGGGCGTCCAAGGCTTCGACAGCGTCGACCTCGATCCCGGCGAGTTCAAAAACCTCAGCCTGCTGGATATGTGCCGAGAGAGCCTCGAGCGCAGCGGCGTCAGAACCCGAGGTCTCAACTCAGACGCCCTGGCGAAGCGCGCGTTCACCATGAGCAAGCGCGACGGAGGCCCGTACGCTGGAACCGCTGACTTCCCGACCATGCTCGAGAACGCCATCGGGAAGATCCTGCTTGCCGCCTACCAGACCACCCCTGACACCTGGTCGCGCATCTGCAAGACCGAGTCGGTCGACGACTTCCGCGCCAGCCCCCGGTACCGCACGGGAAGTTTCGGAACGCTCGACTCGCTGAGCGAAAACGGTGAGTTCAAGAACAAGAGCATTCCCGACGCTACGAAGCTGTCGATCAGCACCGCGACCAAGGGGAACATTATCGCGATCAGCCGTCAGCTCATCATCAACGATGACATGTCGGCTCTCTCCGACCTGGTCTCGAAGCTCGGCCGCGCCGCGCGCCTGTCGATCGAAGTCGACTTCTACGCGCTGCTCGCGCTGAACGCTGGCCTCGGACCGACCGTGAACGGTCAGCCGTTCTTCCACTCTCAGAACGGCAACGTGAACCCGGTTGGTTCGCCGCTCACCGTGGCCGGTCTCGATGCCGACCGAGTCGTTCTCGGGATGCAGAAGGACGCCCAGTCGAATGAGTTCCTCGACCTGCGCCCTGAGACTCTGCTCTTGCCGCTCTCGCTCGGCGGTCAGGCGCGCGTTCTCAACTCGAGCCAGTTCGACCCAGACGCGGTTTCGAAGCTGAACATGCCGAACAAGGTGGTCGGCCTGTTCTCCAACGTGATCGATACGCCCCGCCTCGCGGGCACGCGTCGATACCTGTTCGGCAACCCGAGCGTCTCGCCCGCCTTTGTGTGTGCGTTCCTCCGTGGTCAGCAGTCCCCGGTACTCGAGAACGAAGAGGGCTGGCGCGTCGACGGCACCGAAATGAAGGTGCGGTTCGACTACCTGGTGCAGCCGTTCGACGTGAAGGGCGCGTGCACGAACAGCGGCGTCTGAGCTGAAGCGCTGAACAGAGCGGCTCGGCTTCGGTCGGGTCGCTCGATTCACCGCCTCACTTTGGAGAACACCTGATGGACTCGATCGCAGTTGGAAGTCAGGTCGTCTTGCTCGGAAGTCGTCAGCTCGCCGTTTGCGTCGCCGTTCTCGATTCGAGCGGTGGCGACCCGAGGATCATCGTGCGGACAGACCGCGGCCTGCGATTCACGTGCACGCCGGGCCAAGACTGCATTCTCGCCTGACCACCCGCTTCACCTTGGAGAACATCACGTGAAACCACCCCCGCTCAGTTTGAAGGTGGCCGGCAAGATTTATACAGGCTGGCAGTCGATTCAGATCACGCGGTCAATGGAGGCGCTCGCGGGCGGGTTCTCGCTTGGTCTATCCGAACGCTTCTCCACGGAACGCGAGACCGGGCGACGGGTGCTTGACCAGATCCCCGATGGTGCTGAGTGTGTTGTGGCGATCGACGATGTCCCGGTGATCACCGGGTTCATCGACCGAATCAACCGATCGCTGAGCACGACTGGTCACACGGTAACCGTCACGGGTCGAGACCGTGCGGCTGACCTGGTGGACTGCTCTGCGAAGCTCGGGGCCTGGTCGTTCAAGAACGTGAACTTTCTGGACCTCGCACAGAAGATCGCGGAGCCCTACGGCGTGACCGTCGCGCTGCAGAGCGGGCTTACGGTGAAGAACGAGGGACCCCGTTGGGTGGAGATCGTCAAAGGGAAGCAAGCGACCATGCCGAATAAGTACAGCATCGACCCCGGCGACACCGCGGCGGAAGCGCTGGGGAACCTCCTGAGGCTTGCCGGGCTGCTGGCGATCTCCGACGGGCGCGGTGGGCTGATCCTCACCCGAACTGGTACCGAGCGCGTCGGGACGTTGCTGGTCGAGGGGAAGAACGTGCTCGAGGCGAACAGCTCGTTCGACAGCTCGCATCGGTTCCGCACCTACGAGGTGATGGGGTCGCACGCGGGCGCTGAGGACTACTCAGGACCCCAGGCCGCCGGGGTGAAGGGCACTGCGACGGACCTGAACGCGCGAGCTGGCCGCACCTTGATCGTTCGCCCCGAGACGGGCGTGACGCCTGCCCTGGCGAAGCAGCGCGCCGAGTGGGAGGCGTCGACCCGCGCAGCTCGAGCCCAGGCACTCACTGTGAAGGTGCAGGGCTGGAAGGAGTCGGAGCTGTTCGGCGTCTGGCCAGTGAACAAGCTGGTGGCCGTTGACTTGCCTGTGCTCGGGGTGAAGGGCGACGCGCTGATCGCCGGTGTGACGTTCGTTCACGACCAGAACTCTGGAACGGTGACGACGCTCGACCTCCGCAACCCGAAGTCTTTCACCCCCGACCCGACGATTGCCAAGCACGGCGGCGGGAACAGCTTCTGGCCTGAGCTCGTGCAGGGCGTGTGATCGAGCCGGTCGCCCGTGAAACAGGTCTGGTGACAGCCTGGCGGGATGAACAAAACGAACGCAGACGGAAGGCTCCCGGCAGATCATCCACGGGGGCGGCAACCCCAGGGGAGGGCGGGCGAGGAAGGCTCCCGGCCCCCGGAGAAGCTGCAGGGCATGAGCAAACCGAACGAGGCGCCTTCCACCCCCCACTCTCGAACGCCGCGAACATCTGCCCAATACCCTGCGCGCGGGTCTATGCGGCTGCCTCTTCGTTTGGCAGCTGAACTACTGCCCTGCTCCCGACGGCTCAGGCCGCTGGCGACTGCTCAAGGGGTGCTGGTCGCACCGTTAGTGCTGATCTTGAGTCGCCTCACGTGATCACCAGCCGTGGTTCGCTTTCGCTTCTTCGTGCGAGGCGCCGGCGGAAGCGACGGAGCAGCACCAGCTTCAGCCAGTGCCTCGACCTGCTTTCGCGGGATAAACGCGCGCGTCAGCGCCGGTCGGCAGCTCCACCGGCACGATCAACCCAGCGGCGATGAGCGCGTGGAGCGAAGCACCGCGGCCGATGCCCAGCAGATGCCCAGCAGCTTCGCCGCGGCGCGGTAGGAGAGGAGCAGCGGGGCGTTTGTCATTGCGCGACGCTTAGACACGAAAAAGCCCCCGGCCAAGCTGCACCGGAGGCACCTTCGTTGATTCAGATTACAGATTACGCGTGGTGGGCAGCGCGAGCGCGGGCCATTCGGGCCGAAGTATCCGCGCGTTCTGCCGGCGTGCTCACGCGCTCGAGCTCAACCAGCCGAACGTTTCCACCTTCACCAGGGGACACCGTCGCCACGGTGCCCGACCTGGCCCACAGAACCGTGAGGAGCTCGACGCCGTCGGGGGCGGTCTCGAGGTGGAGCACCTGGCCGACGTCACCCTCGCGGGCGTGCACGTGGCGACCCTCCCTAATGGTTTCAACTGCCGTTACCGAGCTTCCGACCGCGATCCGCGTGTTACCCATGAGCGACTCTCCTTGCCGAAGTGCTAGCGCGAACAGATGATATCACTATGACTAGGTATCACGCAATGGGGAGTAGCTTTTATCGGTGATGTTGGGGTCCGTGGTATCAGTGGCGTGTGCCTGTCCTGGTTCCGAAGCCGAAGCCGCCGCCGAAGCCCAAGCGCCCCACAAAGAAGGGCGTGCTCTATCGCCCGCCGCCTGGGCTGATTGAGTCGATCGACAAAGCCGCTGGCGAGCTGGGACTCAGCCGCAACGAGGCGATCACTCAGCTTCTGCGCTTCGCTCTGACCGCCCACACGAAGCGCTGACCTCAGCGCCGGCCGAATGCGCTGAGGTCCCGGGGCCTGCAACGGATCGACTCCCCGACTCTGATGGTTGCGAGGTCTCCAGAAGCGACCAGTTTGTAGACGGTCGCCGCGCTGACCTTCAGAAGCTGCGCGACCTCACGCACGGTGAAGAGCTGTTCAAGGTCGATTGGTGGGGACACCGGTGGGACATGTCCTGCGTCGCTCCGATTGAGTTCTCTTCCATCGGTTGGATCTGACGATGAGTCGCCGCGAGGAATGACGAGTGCTTGCGGCTCGGTACCATCCGTTGCCAACCCGTGCGAAGCGCCCTGCTGCGGTTCGGGACCAAGGGGTCGCAGGTTCAAATCCTGTCTCCCCGACTGGTGAAAGCCCTCGGAGTTGTTGGAGAAATCCTTCGACTCCGGGGGCTTTGTTTTGCCCGGAGCATCGGTCCGCCGTACCGGCGCCGTAAGGACGCTCTCTTTCGCCGGAAACAGGCTGCTGTCGACCGTGGGGATCCGGTTGATGGCGCGCCGCAAGTCGCCGAGGTCGAGGTGCCCGTAGGTGTCGACGGTGAGGCTCGGATCCGAGTGACGAAGGATCTTCTGCGCGTGCTGCATCGGCACTTCGTTCTTGAGCAGCAGTGTGGCCGTCGTGTGCCTCAAGTCGTGAAAGCGGACGTGCTTCGGGTGCGGAATGCTCCAGAGCTTCATGCCGCTGCACTTCGGGCAGGTTGGAGAGGCTGGCGCTGCGCTTTCAACGGAATACCCGCAGCGCTTCTTCCGGCACTTGAGGGTGTAGCCAGTCACGACGCCCGCTCGACCGAGCGCGCGGCGGAGAACCTTGTCGAGCGCCACGTCGGGTGAGTGTGGGGTGCCGTCGTCGCGCGGGAACAGCAGCGCGGAGGGACTCGTGTCGACCGCGTGCTGGAGGAAGGGCCGCAGCGCTTCGGCCATGGGAATCCAGGCGTCCTTCTCGTCCTTGGTCGTCGAGCTCGTGTTGGTGTGGTCGAGCTTGATGATGCCCGTGTCGAACAGCACGTCCGACTTCCGCAGCCCGAGCAGCTCGCCCTGGCGCATGCCGGTGTAGACGGCAGTGGCGAAGAGCGGGCGCCACTTGGGGTCCAGCTCCACGAGGAGCAGCTCGAACTCCTCGAAGCTCAGGTGGGTCGGATGGCGCTTCACCACCTTCTCCTTTGCGACTCGCGCTGCGGGGTTCTCGGCGATCCACTCCCGCTTCTCGATCGCGAACGCAAAGATGCGGTGGACGATGGAGCGGAGGTGATTCACCGAGGCGGCGCTCAGGCCGGTCTTCTTCGCCTTCTTCTCTGCGGTGCTGCGCGAACGAGGGCGCAGGCGGGCGTTCATCATCTCCTTGATGCGCGCGTCTGTGACTTCGATCGCCGCCAGGCGGCCGAGCCCCGGCCGGATGTGCTTTTCGATGAACGGCTTCACGTTGTGAGCGGAGGCCTGAAGGTGCCCCTCCGTCGCCCACCACCAGTCGAGCATCTCGCCAAACGGTTGGTAGGCGCTGCGGGATGGGGTCGCCTCGAGACCGAGGCGCTGCCGTTCGGTCGAGACCTCAACCTCGTTCAGAAGACGCTGCGCTTCGGCCTTCGTGACGCACTTGGTTCGCTTCTCGCGCCAGTTGCCCGCGAGATCTTTCCACATCACGACCCACTGCTTCTCCCGCTTGAAGACGCTTCCCATGTTCGCCCCTTGCTACTTACCGACCGCCATTTGGCCCGCGCATCAACGACGTGACGAAGCGCTTGATGGCCTTCGAGGAGAAGCGCAGCGCCGCGCCAAGGCGGATGCAGGGCAACTCGCCCAGTTCGGCCTGTTTGTAGACCCAGCTCTCCGACATCGAGAGGTACTTCGCGACGTCGCTGACCTTCCAGATGGTGTCGATTCCCGAGACGGGGCCGTCCGCGTTCATGGTGTCTCCAAGTACTGCGTGGTTGTTATTTGTGCTTCGACAAGAATTTCGGGGTGAACGGGCGAGCGGTCGGGTAGTCCTGCTCCGGCGTGGACTTTCGGAGGGGGAGTGCCCGTTCCCACATCTCCATCATTCCCCACTCGCGAACGCTCGCCCCGGTCCGCTTGAGGTGTGCTTCAAGCTTCGCGAGCAGCTCGGGGCGCAAGCCGAGCGTCTGGGCAAATCGCAGCTCGTCGTTCATGACCGCGGTGAATTCCCGGCCGGTGCTGAGAGCGAGGTCCTTGAGGTACTCGCGATTGGCGCCATCCATGTTGACTGAGGCCACGTGGTAGGTGCGGTCGAGCGGAAGCTCCTCTTCCGTGGGCGGCCAGGGCACCGCGGGAAGTTCCATCGCCGCGTTCCACGTCACTGTCTTGAACTCCTCGCGCAGAGTGGAGCGTTCGCGCTTCAGGTGCTGAGTGAGCAGACTCAGGAGCACGGGCGGCAGCCCCGCGCTACGCGCGAACTCGAGTTCCTGGTTAAAGATGAGGCCGATGGATCGACCCATGCGCGCCGCCTCGCGGGCGATGAAGTTGTGGTTGTGCATCTCGACGCGCACGGTCTGAAGCTTCGTCGTCTCGGGTTTCGGGGTGCGTGGCACGGGCTGGCGCTCCATGATGATGAGAACTATACTTGTGCTCGCTTCGGGTATCAAGCCCGTCGCTCGCGCGAGGAGAGCACATGGTTGAGGTTCGTGGGCAGGTCAACGTCATGGCATCGGTGGCGTTGGCGCTGCTGGAGGCAAACCCCTGGCAGCCCCGGAAGGTCATTCACGAAGAGGAACTCGGAGCGCTGGCTGCTTCGATCCGCGAACAAGGCCTGTTGCAGCCCATCGTGGTGCAGGCCCTCGACAACGGTCACTACGTCATCGTGGCCGGGCATCGGCGGGTCGCCGCCTTCCGCTTGCTGGCCGAGGAGGGCGGAGCGAAGTGGGCGAGCATCCCGGCGCTCGTGAGAAGCGGGCTAAACGATGCGCAGCTCGCCTCGCTCGCTTACGTCGAGAACGTGGCGCGCTCGTCGCTGACGCCAGTGGAAGAGGGTAGGGCACTCCAGTCGATGGTGGACGCTGGGCTCGCCCAGACCAACGAGGACCTCGCCGCCCTGGTGCAGCAGCCGGTTGCCCGCATCAAGCGCCTGCGCCGCCTCGCCTCGGGTCCGCGCGTCATTCGCGATGCGGTCGACGCGGGCTTCATGGTGACGCTGGGCACCGACGCTGACGGCACCGAGCGACGCGAGCTCCGCAAGCTGGAGCTGAACTCCGCGCTCTGCTTCGTGCGGCTCCACGAGGCTTTCAAGCTGGCCGCCCCGAAGAAGGCTGACGAGCGCATCGACCGCGTCATCCGCAAGGCGCTCGCCGCCAACTGGTCAGTCCGTCGCTGCGAGACCTTCGTCGAGGCCACCATCGCCGGGCGCGAACCGGAACCGGTCACGGACTCGACTCCCGTCCAGGCGGCGCTCTTCACCGAGACGAAGCGGCGCTTCGTGGTCGACCTCTCCCTCGCGGCCTCAGCCTCCGCGGAGCAGC
The DNA here is from genome assembly GCA_043773025.1 of Archangium sp. Lineage (GTDB taxonomy): Bacteria > Myxococcota > Myxococcia > Myxococcales > Myxococcaceae > Archangium_A. Next base: position 1,019 of record JAYVFP010000018.1, on the reverse strand, counting down.
TCGCTGAAGTCCGCGCGGCCTTCGAGCGGGCGCTCGCCTCGGAGCCGGGCCAACGTTGACCCCGGGCCTGCATCACTCCCTGATTCCTTCCCTTGTTCGCCGCCTTCCCGCTGCAGGCAGCAACGTAGGCAGGGCAGCAGGGTGTGCGTAGGCAGCATTCCGCTCGGAAGAGGGCGGCGACGCTCCCTGCTCTGGCCCCTTGATCGTCGGGGCGTTCGATTCCCGACCCCACTCCCCCAACGACTGAAAATACAGGGAGGGGAGTGGGGTCTGGAATCTCACTGAATATTGAGGGGCCAGAGCAGGGAAAGGGGGAGGGGAATGGTGAGTTTCAGAAGGTGTGTGAATGGAATTCAAAGGAGGGATTGAAAATGGCAACCATCATTACTGAGAGAGATAGAAATCTGTGTGGGGTATTGGGGGAAATGAAATGGATAGATGGGGCGCGGGCCGAGCGGTTGTTGCCGGGGCGGGCGGGAGCGGAGGTGCGGAGCGCGTTGGACAGGCTGACGAAGGGTCAGCGGCAGCTGTTCCGGAAGGAGCGGTGGATGTCGCGGCGGGGGATGGAGCCGGCGTACTGCCTGACGGACGCGGGGCATCAGGAGGCGTGTCAGCTGCTGGAGCGGGAGTTGGAGCCGCCACCACGGGAGTTCAACGCGCAGGGAATGGAGCACCACTTCGGTGTGGTGGACCTCTACCTGGGGCTGCTCACGCACGGGCTGCCGGGCGAACTGGCGCGTCGAAGGCTGCACCCAGGGATGGACCCGTCGATGCGGCGCAAGCTGCTACAGGACGTCTTCGCCCGCGCCGCGCACCCGGGCTGGCGGTGGACGATGGCCGCCAACGAGTCGCGGCTGCCGTGGCGGCAGTTGGTGGCGCCGGGCAGTCCACTGCAGGAGCGCTACCTCCAGCCCGACGCGGTGCTGGAGGTGCCACGGGCCTCGAAGCGCTCCTTCATCGAGTACGAGAGCGGCGCCCACACCCTCCAGCCGGTGGGGCCGAACAAGCCGAACGCCACG
>JAYVFP010000017.1:0-6242 GCA_043773025.1 Archangium sp. | reverse complement strand
CCTTGCGGTACTTCACGAAGCCGAGCTCTGCGGTGGTGAGTGGATCGTTGCGTTTCTTGTTCGCCCTGGTGAGCGCGACCTCGGCTTCGTCGAGCCGGCCACTTTGTGACAACCAGTAGCCCTGGCGCGCGAGGTACTGCGCGTTGCCCGGCGCCTTGTTCACGGCCTTCGTCCACGCTTCCAGCGCTGCACTGGCATCTGCTTGCAGCTCACGCAGCTGCGCGAGCACCGCATCAGGCCTCGCGTCGGTGGGGGCGAGCACGCCGGCTTCACGCACCGCGATCTCTGCGCGTTTGCCCTTGCGCGTCTGCACCGAGGCCCTCGCTTCGAGCAGCCGCGCGTCGAGGCTCTTCGGGTTCTTGAGCAGCCAGCCGTCGACCAGAAAGAGCACGCTTTCCCACGCCTTGTCTTCGGTCAGGAGCACACCTGCACGCGCGAGCTGAGCGTCGGTGGCGTCGGGAAGTGTCGCCAGTTGCACGAGCCCGCTGACGCGATCGCTCCCCTTCGACTGCTCCGCCTTCGCGAGTCGTTCGGCGGCGCTGAGTTGGGGAGCCTTGAGCCCGAAGAAGGCGGCAATGCCCACGCCGATGAGCGCCACCACGCCGAGGATCAACGGAACCGCAGAACGCTTTTGGGCCTTTGGTTGTGCGGGAACGGGCGCGGGCTGGTGCGCGGGAAGCGGCGAAGGCAGCGTGGCGTCGAGGCCCTTACCCGGCGTCAGCTGCGCCATCACGCCCGGAACGGACGGGTCTGCTTCACGTGCCCGACGCAGGGTGCTGCGGCGTTCATCGGTGTTCTCGGGGAACAGGGCAGTGACGTAGTCGGCCACTTCCTGATGCGTGGCGAGCACCGAGTCGCCGCCGACCGCTTCCATCGCCTCGACGAACTCAGCGAGCGACTGGTGGCGGTTGCGTGGATCCTTGGCGATCGCGCGCAGGCAGATCGCCTCGAGCGCTTTGGGCACCGCGGGATCGTAGGTCGACGGCAGCGCGGGCTCTTCGCGCGCGATGCGGATGACGACCTCGTCGATGCTGTTGCCGGTGAAGGGTCTGCGGCCGCACAGCTGCTCGTAGAGCATCACGCCGGCGGCGAAGATGTCAGCGCGGTGATCGACCGGCTTGGCGGTGATCATCTCGGGCGACATGTAGAAGAACTTGCCCTTGAGCGTGCCGGGCTCGGTGCCTGAACCCCACGCCGAGGTGCGCGCGATGCCGAAGTCGATCACCTTGATGTCACCGCGCACACCGACGTGAATGTTGTCGGGCGTGAAGTCGCGGTGCACCAGCGCGAGCGGTTTTCCTTCTTCGTCGACCGCGCGGTGAGCGGCGTCGAGGCCACGGCACGCTTCGGCGAGCACACGCAGGGCGACGCCCGCGGGCATGCGCTTGCCGTGGTCCGCGGCGCGCTGGCGAAGCTCGGCCCAGGTGCGACCCTCGAGCAGCTCCATCGCGATGAACGGTTCGCCTTCGACCTGACCCAACTCGAAGATGGTCACCACGTTCGGGTGGTGGATCTGCGCGGTGATGCGCGCCTCGTTCAGGAACATGCGGACGATCGCCGAGTCTTTGATGAGGTGAGGCAGCAGCCGCTTGACCGCCACCATGGGCCCGAACTGGCCATCGGGTGAAATCTGGCGGCCCACGTACACCTCGGCCATGCCCCCCGTCGCGAGTCGCGACGTGAGGCGGTACTGCCCGATCCACATGGGCTCGCCGAGGGTGTTCACCTTCGGCTGAGTCTAGGTCATGAAACCCCAGCAGCGCGGGAAAAGACCCCGATCGAAGTCGAGCGAGTAGTTCCGCAAGTGGTCTCTCGACTGCGCTCGCAGGGTTTTACGAAATCGCGAACGGACAGCGCTCATCCCCAAGCGGAGTCGAGGGATTGCCTCTCCTTCGCACTGCAAGTGCCCCCTCGACTGGGCTCGGGGAGACCGGTGATGGAACCCGATTCCTATTTCCAAAGACCCGACAGCGTCGCTTTCACCGCGTCGAGCGCGTGAACCAGCCTCTGCATTGCCTGAACAGAGGCCTGCCTCTCTGACGCGGTGCGAAAGGCATTTTCCGGGCAGGGCGCGGGAGGGGCGCAGTGGTAGAAACGCCCCCGATGAATCACCTGCGATTCAACCTGAACGGCGAGTGGATCGAAGAGCGTGGTCTGAGCCCCACCACGACCCTGTTGCGCTACCTGCGAGATCGACGGGGCATGACCGGCACCAAGGAAGGCTGCGCTGAAGGCGATTGCGGCGCGTGCACCGTGGCGGTCGCAGAGCTCGGCGCTGACGGCACCCCCACCTGGCGCGCGGTGAACTCGTGCCTGTTGTTGCTCCCCATGGTGCAGGGCAAACACCTCGTCACGGTCGAGGCGCTCAAGGCGAAGGGCGAAGACGGCTATCACCCCGCGCAGGTCGCGATGGCCAGGGCGCTCGGCAGCCAGTGTGGCTACTGCACGCCGGGCATCGTGATGGCGATGTTCGAGGCGACCTATCGCAAAGACCTCGACGCGCCGTGGAAGCTCGATGATCAGCTCTGCGGAAATCTGTGCCGCTGCACGGGGTATCGGCCCATTCGCGAAGCGGCGGAAGTGGTGGCGGGCTCGTGCCCGAAGGATCGTTTCTCAGAGTCCCTTCTGCGCTCAGCGCCTGAGTCGATGGCGCTTTCCTACGAGAGCTCAGGTCAGCGTTTTGCGACGCCGGCGACGTTCGAGGCGTTGTGGAGCGAACTCGACGCACACCCTGACGCGCGCTTCGTGGTCGGAGGTACGGACCTCTCGCTGGAGGTCACCAAGAAGTTCGCCGTGCTGCCGAAGCTGATTTCGCTCGAGGCGCTCACCGAGCTCAAGGCGCTCCAGGAAGTCGAGGGCGGCTTTCGATTGGGCAGCGGCGCGACGGTCTCCGAGCTGGAAGACTTCGCGAAGGTGCGGCTGCCTTCGTTGCATCGCATGGTGCGGTACTTCGGTGCTCGGCAGATCAAACACCGCGGCACGCTCGGTGGAAATCTGTGCACGGCCTCTCCGATTGGGGATCTCGCCCCGGCGCTGCTGAGTCTGGGCGCGACGGCGATCATTCGCGGGCGGGGTGGTGAACGCCGCGTGCCGCTCGATGAGTTCTTCCCGGGCTACCGGAAGACGGCGCTCGCGGCGAAAGAAATCCTCGCGGCGATCGAAGTGCCTCGCGTGGCTTCCTCGGCGCGGGCGATTTCGTACAAGGTCTCGAAGCGGCGTGAGCTCGACATCAGCACCGTGTCGGCAGCGTTCTATGTCGACACCGATGCGAGTGGCCGGGTGACCGCGGCGCGGCTGGCGTACGGCGGCATGGCGGCGACTCCGAAACGTGCGGTCAACGCCGAAGCGGCGCTGGTCGGTCAGCCGTGGAACGAAGTGAGTGTCGCTGCCGCTGCGAAGGCGATTACGACTGACTTCACGCCGATGTCGGATCACCGTGGCAGCGCGCCGTATCGAACGCTCGTCGCGGCCAACCTGTTGCGGGGTTTCTTCGATGAGACCCGCGTCGTGAAACAACCTGCGCTCGTCGGCCGTCATGCTGCGACCGTGCAGACCGCCGAGGAGGTGGCCCGTGGCTGACCCTGTCCCGAGCAAAGTCGAGGGGCTGCAGACGCATTCCAAGAAGCCCGTCACCTCAGAGCCCGAGTCGCCGCTCACGCCGTTGCACCAGCCGCTGCTCCACGAAAGCGGGCTGCGTCACACGAGTGGTGAGGCGAAGTACGTCGACGATTTTCCCGCGCCCGCGGGGATGTTGGTGGCGCAGGTGGTGGGCTCGACCCACGCGCGGGGGCGCATTCGGGGCATCGATACGTCGAAGGCTCGGCAGGTGCCGGGCGTGTTGGCCGTGCTCACCTCGCGTGATGTGCCGGGCGAGAACAACGTCGGGCCCGTCGTGCACGACGAAGAGCTGCTCGCCAGCGAAGAGGTGTACTTCCTCGGGCAGGCGATCGCGCTGGTGGTGGGCGAGACCTACGAGGCCTGCCGCGCGGGCGTCGCTGCAGTGAAGGTCGATCTCGAGGTGCTTTCCGCGGTCGTGACGATCGAAGACGCCATCGCGAAGCAGAGCTGGCTGTCTGAGCTGCACCTGATGCAGCGCGGTGATGCGAGCTCGGCGTTGGCCACCGCTGACGTGCGCTTCCAGGGCGAAGTGCGCACTGGCGGGCAGGATCATTTCTATCTCGAGACGCAGGTCACGCTCGCCGTGCCCGAAGAGGGGAGCGCGCTGAAGTTGTATTGCTCGACGCAGCACCCGAGCGAAGTGCAGACCATCGTCGCGCACGCGCTGGGTTGGCAGCGGCATCAGCTCGTCGTCGAAGTACCGCGCATGGGCGGTGGCTTCGGTGGCAAGGAGACGCAGGCCGCCAACTATGCCGCCATGGCGTCACTCGCTGCGCTGGCGACGGGCCGGCCGGTGAAGGTCTGGCTCAATCGTGATCAAGACATGATGTGGACGGGCAAGCGGCATCCGTTCCTCACCCGCTTCGATGTCGGCTTCAGCAAAGACGGCATGCTCGTCGCGCTCGAGGCGCAGTTCTTCAGCGATGGTGGCTTCAGCTCGGATCTGAGCCGCGCGATCCTCGATCGGGCGCTGTTTCATTCCGACAACGGGTACTTCCTTCCTCACGTGCGTTTGACCGGCCGGGTGGCGAAGACCAACTTGCCTTCGAACACCGCGTTCCGTGGTTTCGGTGGCCCGCAGGGCATGGCGGTGATCGAAGATTTGATCAGCCGCTTCTGTGAGCGCACCGGGCTGGACCCCGTCGAGGTGCGGCGGAAGAATCTCTACGGCGATGCACCGCGGAACCTCACTCCATTCTGGCAAGAGGTGAAGGACAGCCGGCTGCCTCGCATCTTCGACGAGCTGCTGGCGTCGTCTGATTACGCGAAGCGGAAGGCGAACATTGCCGCCTTCAACGCTTCGCAGACGCACGTGAAGCGGGGCCTCGCGCTCACACCGGTGAAGTTCGGCATCAGCTTCACGACCTCGTTCCTCAATCAGGCGGGCGCGCTGGTGATGCTGTACGGCGATGGCAGCCTGCAACTGAACCATGGCGGCACCGAGATGGGGCAGGGGCTGCACACCAAGATGCTCGCCATCTGCGCGCATGAGCTGGGCGTGTCACCTTCGAGCGTTCGCGTGATGAACACCGCGACGGACAAGGTGCCCAACACGTCGGCGACCGCGGCCTCGAGTGGCACTGACTTGAATGGCCAGGCCGTGAAGGTGGCTTGCGAGATTCTACGCGAGCGGTTGAGGCCGGTGGCCGCGCGGCTGCTCGGTGTTCCTTCTGAGAGCGCGAAGGACATTCTGTTCGCCGGGGGCCGGGTGTTCCTCGCGTCACGACCCGAGCTGGCGCTGCCGTTCGCGAAGGTGACCGGCGAGGCGTACCTCTCGCAGGTCTCGATGTCGGCGACCGGGTTTTACAAGACGCCCGACATCACCTACGACCGCGCGACGGGGAAGGGGAAGCCGTTTCACTACTTCGCGTACGGCGCGGCGGTCTGTGAGGTCGAGCTGAGTGGCCTGACGGGTGAGCACCGGCTTCGTCGCGTCGACATTCTTCAAGACGTGGGCAACTCGCTGGTGCCGACCATCGATCGGGGTCAGGTCGAGGGTGGGTTCATTCAGGGTGTGGGCTGGCTCACGTGTGAAGAGGTTCGCTTCGACGAGAAGGGCTACCTGCGTACGCACAGCCCCGACACGTACAAGATTCCTGCGTTCGGTGATGCGCCGCTCGAGTTCAACGTGGCGCTGCTGCAGAACGCTCCGCAGGCTGATGTGATTCACGGGAGCAAGGCGGTGGGCGAGCCACCGTTGATGCTGGCGCTGGCGGTGGTCGCGGCGCTGCGTGATGCGGTGGCGGCGTTCGGGCCGAAGGGGCGCGAGGTCGATCTGCCGATGCCGTGCACGCCTGAGGCGCTGCTCTTCGCGGTCGAGAAGCAGAAGACTTAAGCGTCAGCCCTCTCCCCGACCCTCTCCCCCGCGGGGGAGAGGGAGTTCTTCGTCAGGCCCCGAAGAAGGCGAGGACCTTCATTGCCGCGAAGGCGAGCCCTGCTGAAAACGGCAGGGTGACCACCCAGGCGATCAAGATGTTGCCGGCCACGCCCCAGCGCACGGCTGAGACGCGACGTGAAGCGCCAACGCCCATGATCGCCGCGTTGATCACGTGCGTCGTCGACACCGGAATACCCAGGTGGCTCGCGCCCAGAATCGTCAGCGCGCCCGCGGTCTCGGCCGCGAA
>JAYVFP010000016.1:0-19890 GCA_043773025.1 Archangium sp. | reverse complement strand
GCACTTACCGCCCGAAGGCGAGGTAATCCCTCGACTCCGCTCGGGATGAACGGTGGGCGCTCCTTATTTCGAAAAAACCCTGCGAGCGAAGTCGAGGGCGTACTTCCCGTCGAGCGAACACGACATTTCGATGGACTCGCAAGGGTGAGACGGCGAAGTCAGCGCGCGTGAAGCACCTCCGGGCGAGCTGGGCAGTCGCAGTCCTCGCGCTGCTGAGCGCACCCGCCTTCGCGCAAGAGGCCGTCGACGTCGTCGATGCCGGCGCCGACGTGGTTCCTCCGCAGCTGTTGCAACCTTCCCCCGCCGCGTATCCCGAAGACGCAGGCACCGGCGGTGACGTCGAGCTGCTGCTCACCATCGACACGCAGGGTGCGGTCATCGACGTCACCGTGCAGTCGAGCGCGGGCAAAGCGTTCACCGAAGCTTCGCTGCTCGCAGCGAAGGGCCTCTCGTTCGAGCCGGCCACGCAGAACGGCGCGCCCATCAGCGTGGTGCTCGCCTACCGCTACCGCTTCGAGGCCCCCGTGTTGATCAGCGTCGACGCGGGCGAGGTCTCACCCTTCGGAAAGCTCAGCGGCCAGGTGCTCACCCGCGGCACCCGCGAGAGCCTCGCGCTCGCGCAGCTCGGTCTGGAAGACGGCGGCATCACCACCGTGGAGACCGACGCCGAGGGCCGCTTCACGCTCGAGCTGCCGCCCGGTCCGCAGCGCGTGCTGGTCACCGCGTCAGGCCACGTGAAGCGCATCTTCAAGGAAAATCTCAAGGCGGGCCAGTCGGTGCAAGTGCTCTACCGGCTCAACCGCACGTTCTCCAAGCCCTACGAGACGGTGGTGCGTGGCCAGGTGGATCGCGCCGAGCTCTCGCGCATCTCGCTCTCGGGCGCCGAGCTGCACGAGGTCGCGGGCACCAACGGTGAACCGCTGCGCGTCATCATGTTGTTGCCCGGCGTGGTCACGCCCGCCTCTGGCTTGAGCTACCCGGTGGTGCGAGGCGCGTTGCCCGCGGCGACCGGCTTCTTCCTCGACGGCGTGCGCGTGCCGCAGCTCTACCACCTGCTCGCGGGCGGTTCGGTGATTCACCCCGACTTCATCGAGTCGATCGACTTCTACCCAGCCAACGCGCCCACCCGGTACGGTCGCATCTCCGGCGGCGTCATCGCGGCGCAGGTGGCGAAGGCGCGTGATGACCGCGTGCACTTCACCGTCTCGCCCGACCTGCTGCAGACCTCGGCCTTCGTAGAGGTGCCGATCGAAAAGACCGGCACCAACATCACCGTCGGCAGTCACATCAACTACGCGGCGTGGCTGCTCGCGGTGCTCTCGCAGACGGGCGCGTTCGGCGAAGGCGTCACCCCGGTCTTCGAGAGCTGGGACTACCAGGCGCGCATCGAGCAGAAGCTCGGCAAGGGCACGGTGCGGCTGCTCGCGTTCGGCAGCAGCGATCTCGTCGGCACGCGCACGACGGACCCCAAGAGCCCGTCGGTGTTCCTCACCTCACGTTTTCACCGCATCGATCTGCGGCTGCAACAGCCGCTGGGCCCAGGTCACCTCGAGGTCGGCAGCTTCATCGGCTGGGAGACGCTCGGGCTCTACGGCGAGCAGAACAACGAGCGCGTCGGCTCGTTCTTGCTGAACCGCTTCATCGTCACCGGCCGCACCAGCTACCGCGTGGAGCTCGGCGAACACTTTCAGCTCAAGGCGGGCTTCGACGTGGAGCGCCAGGTGTCCGACGTGGAGACCACCATCGGCATCGGCTCGGGTGGAGATCTCCTCCGCCAGCCGCGCGTGATGGGCGTCTTCACCGGCACCTTCCTCGAGGCCGCGTTCTTCTCGGAGCAGTGGACGGTGGTGGCCGGCGTGCGGCTTGATACCTGGCACCTCGCGCCGAGCTTCACGATGGCCTCGGTCGACCCACGACTCGAGGTGCGCTTCAAGCCCTTCGAGGCGGTGACCTTCCGCGGCACCGCGGGGCTCGCGCACCAGTCACCGATGTTGCTCATCTCGCTGCCCGTCACCGACGTGGGCGCGCTGCGCAGCGGTCTGCAGGAGGTCGGTCAGTTCAGCGTGGGGGCGGTGGGCAAGCTGCCGTGGTTCGGCCTGGAGCTGTCGGCCGACGTCTTCTTGAACCACATCTTCCAGGCGCGCGAACGAAGCCTGTCGGAGTTCGTCACGGGCATCTCATCACTCGATGATCGATTCTCGGGCAACCGCTTCGGCCGCGCCTACGGGCTCGAGCTGATGCTGCGGCTGCCGCAGCAGGGGCGGCTCTTCGGCTGGCTCTCGTACTCGTTGATGCGCAGCGAGCGGCTGCGGCGGTTCGCCATCTACAACGAGGATCAATCCGAGGTGACCGACGCGACCGCGATGGTGCCGTTCGCGTTCGACCAGGCGCACTCGCTCAACCTGGTGCTCGGGTACCAACTGCCAAAGGGCTTCAAGGTGAGCGCCGCGTTTCATCTCAATACCGGCAGACCCGAGTCGGGTGAGTTCAGCTCGCGCACGCAGCGGCTCGTCGATGACTCGGCCACCGGCCGTCAGTTGTGGAGCCTGATGCCGCTCAACCAGGTCGATCGCCTGCCGGTGTTCGGCCGCCTCGACGTGAGAGCCTCGAAGGCCATTACCTTCAACACCTTCAGCGTCGAGATCTACCTCGACGTGTTCAACGTGCTCGTGAGGCCTGAGGTGTATGGCTACACCTATGCCTACGGCACCGAAGAGGATGCCAACGTGCCCACGAAGACGGCGCTCTCCGCGCCCATCATCCTGCCGACGCTGGGCGTGAAGGTCGTGTACTGATGAGACGCGCGCTGCTGGTCATCCCGTTGGTGCTCTGTGCTTGCTTCAACCCCGACGACATTCTTCCGGTGCACGGCTCGCTCACGTCGCCTGATCCAGTCGCAGGTCAGGTGGTGCGGCTGCTGCGCGACCCCGCGGGTGCGCGTGAGGCGAACTGCAATGAAGCCAAGCCCTTCAAGGAGACGACCGCTGACGAGGCGGGGAATTTTTCGTTCGATGTGTTCCGCGCGCAGGCGGTCAGGCTGACGGCGCAGGGGGTCTTCTGCTTCCGCGTGGAGACCACGTTCCCCTCGGGCACGACGGTGTTCACCGACCTCGTCGGTCTTTCGGCTGAGGTCACCTTGCCGCCGTTTCCTGATTGGCGTGCTTCGCCTTCGCGGGTCGATGGCGTGTTGCGCTTCGAGCCCTTCGCGCCTCTTCCGGCACAGGAAACCTTCGAGGGTGATCAACTCGTGCACCGCGCTGAGTGGCTCACAGCCGATGGTGGGCGCGCGTGGGTCGTCGACGATCGCGTGATGGCGCTCAACCCGGTGACCAACGAAGTGGCGCCTGCCCGCGTACCGATGGCCTTCGACGACTTCGCGCTGGAAGATTTTTCTGGCTCGGTCGCGATCAACGCGCGCTTCACCATCACCGAAGAGGAGGACCCCTTCGGCTCGAACAGCACCACGCTCGAGGCGCGTTCTGGTCAGACGTTACAGGTCGCGGGAACGCGGACGCCGTTGAGCCGCGGGCTCGAATGCCCCGTGTTCGGTACGCCCTGCTACCTGACCGATGGCGATCTGAGCCCGGTCGATGCGGGCAACACCAACGGCATGATCTTCGGGTTCGCTGCACCCACTTCGGTGTCCGCCGTGGTGTTGCGCGGGGTGGAGACCGGGGCGTCGCTGATGGGGCTGGAGTTGACCTTCGCAGACGGAGGGACGGTGCGGGTGCAGCAGGTGTTGCAAACCTCCTTGTGGAATGCAGCCGTGCCGAACTTCACGCTGCGTCCTCTGCCGGATGGGGGCGTGGGGTTTACGCCAAATGCCGACGCACGCTTCGTGACCATCAGAGTCGATTCCGGGGTTCTGGTGGAGCAGGTACAGCTCGGCTTCGTGAGCCCCGTGGAGCGCGCGGGAGAGATTTCGTTGTTCGAGTGAAGCAGGTGAGCCCCTCACGCTGACCCTCTCCCCCCTTCGGAGACTGGTGAAATAGGTGCCTCGACTCCGCTCGGCACGAACGGAACCGGCTGAAATCCGTTCAGCCCGAGCGAAGTCGAGGGCGTTCTTCAACAGTCTCCTTCGAAGGGCGAGGGGGATCGTTTTTCCCAGGGGTTCGCTTCTTCCAGCGCCCGCGCGAGCTCGAGCAACGTTCGCTCGCTTCCCTGCGCACCTGCGAACTGCACGCCCATCGGTAAACCCTCGGTGCTGCGCCCCATCGGCAACGAGAGCGCCGGTGCACCTGACGCATTCATGGCCACGGTGAACGGCGTGTACGAGATGAGCCGGGCGAACAGCAGCTCGAACGGTTGATCAGTCTGCAGATGCCCCAACAACGCGGGCGGCTCGGCGAGGGTCGGGCTGAGCACCACGTCGTACTTCTCCATCACCTTCGCCCAGGTCTGCGCGAAACCCCGCAGCCTTCGAATCGCAGTGAACGAAGCGCGCAGGTCGGCCGAGAAGAAGCGGGAAAAGTCGGTGGTCCATCGCTCGAGCTTCGAGCTGTCGAAGCCACGGTGCATCAACACCCGGCCTGCGCTGGCCTGCGCGAACGCGATGAAGCCCCACATGCGCAAGAAGTCTTCGGTCACCTGGCGATCGACCGGGCACGCAATCGGTTGCACCTCGTGACCCAGCCGCTCACACCACTTCATCGCGCGCTCCGTGGCCGCGCGTGCGTCGCGGTGCACCGGCTGGCCCATCGGAGAGTCGAAGTACGCCGCGATGCGCAGCTTGCCCGGCTTGTTCGAGAGCGCTCCGATGCGCGGGAGCCGACGTGAGCCCAGTTGTCCTTCCACCGCGTCCCAGAAGGCGACCGTGTCGCGCACGGAGCGGCTGACCACGCCGTGCACGGCGATGTTCACGGGGAGAAGGTTGCTGCCCTCCATGTCCATCCGGCCGCGGGTGACCTTGAGCCCCACCAGCCCGCAGCACGACGCAGGAATGCGCACGGAGCCGCCGCCATCACTGGCGTGCGCGAGCGGAACCACGCCCGACGCGACCAGCGCCGCGGCACCACCCGACGAGCCGCCCGTCGAATACTTCGGGTTCCACGGGTTGCGGCAGACCCCGAACGCGAGCGGCTCGGTGGTACCGGTGAGCCCCAGCTCGGGCGTGGCGCTCTTGCCCAGGCTGATCAGCCCGGCGCGCTCCATGGCCAGCACCGACGGGTCGCTGCGAGGCGAGATGTAGTGCCCTGACGCCGCTGTTCCCCATGAAGTGCGCACGCCAGCGACCTGCGCGAGGTCCTTGATGAAGGTGGGCACACCCGCGAGTGGACCACTCGAGCTCTTCGCGGCAGCACCCAGGGCCCGTTCGAAGGTCGGCGTGACGATCGCTCCCAGCGCCGTCGTATCGCGGGCCCGCGTGATGGCGGCTTGCACCACCTCGGCTGCGCTCACTTCCCGGCGCTTGACCCGCTCAGCGGTCTCGACGGCGTCCCAATCGGCGAGCTCCCACGCGTTCATGGCAGCAGTGTGCCCGAACTCGTCAAGCCGGGTAGACTGATGCTTCCCCCCCAGGTGCCCATGGACGCAGCAACGATGAACAAGGTGTTGGAGTACGCGGTTCGCAGCGGCGCGTCTGACATTCACTTCCGGCCCGGAGAGACGCCGACCTTTCGCGTCTCGGGCGAGCTCAAGCCGCTCAAGGGCGAGAAGCTGGTGCCGGCCGGCACGAGGCAGGTCGCGCTCAATTTGATCACCGACGTGGTGACCGCCGCGGGCATCGATCAAGTGCAGGAATACGACACGTCGTACTCGGTGCCGGGCTTGAGCCGCTTCCGCGTCAACATCTACAAGCAGCGCAGCGCCTTTGCGGTGGTGCTGCGCGCGATCCCCAACGAGGTGCCGACGCTGGAAGGTCTCAAGTTGCCCGCGGTGGTCCGCACCATCGCCGAGAGCGAGCGTGGGCTGGTGCTCGTCACGGGCGCGACGGGCTCGGGCAAGACGACCACGCTGGCGGCGATGCTCAACTGCATCAACCAGAACCAGGCCGTGCACATTCTGACGATCGAGGACCCGATCGAGTACCTGCACAAGAGCTTGCGCTCGTCGGTCTCGCAGCGCGAAGTGGGCCTCGACACGCAGGACTTCGCCATCGCGCTGCGCTCTGCGTTGCGGCAAGACCCCGACGTCATCTTCGTGGGCGAGCTTCGAGATCACGAGTCCGTCGACATCGCGCTCAAGGCCGCTGAGACCGGGCATCTGGTGCTGGCCACGGTGCACACCACCGATGCGGTGAAGACGGTGGGGCGCATGCTCTCGTTCTTCGACAGCGGCGAGCAGGCAGCGGTGCGGGTGCGTTTGGCAGAGACGCTTCGAGCCACCATCTCGCAGCGGTTGCTCCCGAAAGCAGATGGCAAGGGCATGGCGCTGGCGATGGAGATCATGGTCACCACCAAGACCGTCGAGGAATACATCCTCGATCCCGATCGAACGGGTCAGCTCAAGGACGTCATCGAGAAGGGCCGCTCTGGGTACGGCATGCAGTCCTTCGACCAGCACCTGTCGGATCTCTACCGGGCGGGCGTGGTGAAGCTCGAGGTCGCGCGCGGTGCTGCGTCGAACCCCGCTGACTTCGAGCGAGCGCTCAACTTCGAGTGAGCTGAACTCCCTTTCCCTGCGAAGGAGACTGTTGAAGTGCGCCCTCGACTTCGCTCGGGCTGAACGGATTTCGGCCGGTTCCGTTCGTGCCGAGCGGAGTCGAGGCACCTATTTCACCAGTCTCCGAAGCGGGGAGCGGGTCGGGTGAGGGGCCGCTTTGAGCGCGGAGTCGGCGATGAGACGTTTCTACAGCTTCACCTTGAAGCACTTCTCGATCGCCGAGATCGCCCCGAGCCGTGGTCCCTCAGCCTTGACCTGATCAACACACTCGATCGTCGCACCCGAGTAATGCCCTCGCAGCTCAGCCTCCGGCACCGAGAACGGCGGAGGCGCCAGCTGCTCCTGCAAATACTCGATGGTAATCACAATTCCTGGAGCCCCTGCCGGCAGCACCGAACGCAGCAGCTTCACATAGGGCCCCCGCATCGACTCTGGCAGCGCGATCACCGCTGCCCGGTCGTAGAACGCGTTGACCGCACCCAGCACCTCACCACTGCACGCGAAGAAGTCGCCCGCCAAGAGGGTGATGTTCTGCGCCGAGTACTCGACGAAGGCGCCACGCTGCGAGACCACTGGCTTCACGCCGTGTTCCGCGAAGAAGGCCTGCACCGCCGAGTCGACCAGCTCGACGCCCACCACCTGGTGCCCCTGAGCTGCGAGGAACGCGAGGTCTTCCGCCTTGCCGCACAACGGCACGAACACGCGTTTCCGCTCACCCAGGTGCGCCCCATGCTTGGTGAGCAGCGCATTGGGAGCGCCCTCATGAAAGCCGATGCGTCCTTCGCCCCATCTCGCTCGCCAGAAATCGGCATCGACGTCGCTCATGAGGGCGGCAGCTTAGGCGAATCATTCATCACCGCGGCGAGCAAGCGCAGGTTGTCGAGCAGGTCGATGCGCGTCTCGAAGCGAGATCGAATGGGCACCTCGAACACCGGCAACCGCACGATGCACTCGTCCTTCAACTTCACCGGCAACCGCTCCGACTTCACGCGAATCTTCCCCTTGATGGGCAACGACAGATTCAACGGAATGGTCGCGCGAATGGGAATCTTCAGCGCGCCGATGCCGAACACCGAAGTCTCGACCACGGTGTCGAGCGGCAGGTCGATGCGAATGGGCACCACCGTCTCGATGTCGACCAACTCATCGATGGAGATCTTCGTGTCGAGCTCGATGGGAATGCGCAGCGGCGCTTCGACCTGCACTGGTACGCGCGCGTCGACGTCGACCGCGATGGGCAGTTGCCGGTTGAGCAGCAGCCGCTCGATGGCTGAGCGCGTCTTCGCGACGTCAGCGCCACTTCGCCTCGCCTGCAGCCACGCAGAGATGGCGACGATGGGCAGACCCCAGATAATCAGCACGGCAATGAGCACCCACCAGCGCCAGTCGATGTTCTCGAGCGTGCGCAGGAACTCCTGAACCTTGCCGTCGCCGATCACCCACGGCCGCGAGACGAAGAGAAGAACCATCGCGAGCGGGCCGGTGACGATGTGAACGATCGCCCCGATGCGGAGAATCTGCCTCAGTCGTTTCATGCACTGCGTGTAGCACCCTCGTGATTCAGCGAACTTCGTTGCTGTCGCGGCCTCTCACCCCGCTTCGCAGGGCGAGGGAGAGAAATGTGTGACTGAGTTGCTGCGCGATCGTGACGAAGTCGAGACAGAGCCGCCATCTACGCGACGAGAGGCGATCCTAGAGAGTGCTCGCGATGTTCCACGCCTTCGAGCTCCAGCCCGACGTCAGCGCCATCAGAAAGCGGGTGACGATTTCCTTCGTCGCCGCCACGTTCGTGCTCGGAGCCGCGGTGGTGCTGGCGAGCGCGATTGTTTCGTCGAGGCCCCTGGAGGAGCTCAAGCCGAAACAGGTCGACGTGAGCTTCCGCCCGCCGCCACCGCCGCCTGAGCCGGTCAGAATCGAGCAGCAACCCCCACCGCCTCCGAAGCTCAACGAGCGCAAGCCCCCGCCGCAGAGGGTGGTGGCCGAGGTGGCCCCGCCCCCTCAAGCCGTACCCGCAGCGGCTGCCGCGATGGTCGCACCGAAAGAAGTTCCGAAGCAGGCCGCGCCCGAGTCAGACACCGCGGTCGCGGCGATCGTCGTCGCGGTCGGTGGAACGGGCGATGGCAGTGGCACCGCCGTGGGCACCTCGAACGACGCCGATGAATCTGCCGCTCCGGTCGTCGCGAGCGCTGGCACTTCAGGGCCCGTGAATCTTCCAGAAGACGCCGAGCCGCCCGAGCCTTCGGAGAACAACGCGCAGCCCGAGTACCCCGAGAGCGCCCGCACCACCGGTCAGGAAGCGCGCGTGGTGCTGAAGATCGTCGTCGAGCGCGACGGCACCGTCGGCCGCGTGCAGGTGCTCAAGGGTGAAGAGCCCTTCGTCTCGGCTGCGCTCGCGGTGGTGAAGACCTGGAAATACGAGCCCGCCACGCTCGAGGGCTCGCCACTCGCCGTCTTCAAGATCGTCAACATCACCTTTTCCTTGAGGGACTGAAACGCCATGGACTCCATCTCGCAAATCATCAACCACATGGGCCCGCCGGCCATCGCAGTCGCCAGCACCTTGATCCTCATGGCGCTGGCCTCACTCGCCATCTTCTTCGAGCGCCTCTTCGCGTACTGGCGCAGCCGCGCGGCCTCCCGTGTGTTCGCCGCCGAAGCGCGCGCGTTGCTCGAGGCCGATGACACCGAAGGCCTGGTCAAGCGCGCAGAGTCGAACAATGGTCACCTCGCCAAGCTGCTCGCCGCTGGGGCGAAGACGTACCTGGCCTCGAAAGAGAAGCCCTCGGCGCTCTCACCTGTCGAGGCCACGCGCCGCGAGCTGCACCGCAAGACCGACGCGTTGGCCGCTGACGTGCGCCGCGGCATGAACGTCATCGCCTCGGTCGGCTCCATCGCGCCCTTCGTCGGGCTGCTCGGCACGGTGTTCGGCATCATCACGGCCTTCCAGGGCATCGCGAAGGAAGGCTCTGGAGGCCTGGGCAGCGTGTCGCTGGGCATCTCCGAGGCGCTCTACGAGACGGCGCTCGGCCTGGTCGTCGCCATCCCCGCGGTGCTCGCCTTCAACTGGCTCTCGTCACAGGCCGACTCCATCCTCCTTGCGCTGGAGCAGGCGCGCGGCGAGTTCCTCGACTTCCTCGAGGCCCGCCACGGGAAGGCCCATGGGAGCTGAGCTCGAAACGTCCTCGCGCAAGCGGGGCGGCCTCAAGCCCGAGATCAACATCACGCCGCTGGTCGACGTGGTGTTGGTGCTCTTGATCATCTTCATGGTCGTCGCGCCGCAGATGGAGGCCGGCGCGTCGGTGGTGTTGCCGTCGATCGCAAACCCCGATCAAGGCAACGGCGCCATCGAGCCCACCACCGTCACGCTCACCAAAGAGGGCAAGCTGTTCTTCGAGAAGGAAGAGCTGCCGGAAGAGGTGTTGGTGGCGCGGCTCAAGGTGCTGCACGAAACGAAGCCCGACTCGCGCGTGGTGCTCAAGGCCGACACCGGGCTCGCCTACGGGAAGGTCAGGGCGATGTTCAAGCGCTGCCAGGAGCTGGGTTTTTCCGGGGCGTCTCTGCAGGTCATCGATCGCGCCAACAAGCAGGGGTGACGTATGGGCATGGATCTCGAGAGTGGTGGCGGTCGCAAGCGCATCAAGCCGCAGATGAACATCACGCCGCTGGTCGACGTGGTGCTCGTGCTGTTGATCATCTTCATGGTGGTGACGCCGCTGCTGACGAAACAGCTGTGGCTCAGCGTGCCTCCGAAGGTGGAGGAAGAAGCGCCGCCCCCTCCGCCGGGTACACTGCCGGCGTTGGTGCTCACGGTGGATCGTGACGGCGTCACGAAGGTGAACGGTGAGGCCATCGTGCGCGCGGAACTGGCGCCGCGTCTGCTGAGAATGGTGAACGCTCGGCCCGACAAGGTCGTGTTCTTCGATGCGCACTCGGAGCTGCCTTATGGGTCTGCGCTCGAGGTGATGGATCTGGTTCGCGGCGGTGGAGTGGGGACGTTGGCGGTGCTGGCCGACGAGACGATGACCACCGCTTCGTTGGAGGCTTCAGGCGCTTCGGCTGGCAGCCCGTAAGGCCCCTCACCCCGCTGGTGGAGACGGTTGAAGTACGCCCTTGACTCCGCTCGGAGGGTCGGCGGAAACAGGAATCGGATTCCATCACCGGTCTCCCCGAGCCCAGTCGAGGGGGTACTTGCAGTGCGAAGGAGAGGCAATCCCTCGGCACCGCTCGGGATGAGCGGGTCCTTTCGCTCTTTCGATGAACCCTGCGAGCGGAGTCGAGGCGCCCATTCACCAGTCTCAGGGAATGTGAGTGCCGTTTACTCGATTCGCGCGGCTTCGGCGAAGTCCAGGCGCGGCAGCCGGGGATGCAGCTTCGAGGCCTCGCCGTAGCCCAGGTTCAGCAGGAAGTTGGTGCGCCAGGTGCTGCCGGCGAAGAACGTCTCGTCGACCTTTGCGTTGTTGAAGCCGGCCATCGGTCCACAATCGAGCCCGAGCGCGCGCGCAGCGATGATCAGGTAGGCGCCCTGCAAGGTGCCGTTCAGGAAGGCCATGCGATCGCGTTTCTCGGCAGGCCAGGTGTCGAGCTTGAGATCTCGCACCGGGAAGAGCCTCGGCATGTGCTCGTGGAAGGCGAGGTCGAAGGCGACGATCGCGGTGACCGGCGCGTTCATCGTCTTGTCCACGTTGCCGGGCGCGAGTGCGGGCTTGAGCTTTTCCTTTGCGACGGCGCTCTTCACGAACACCAGGCGCAGCGGCAGTGAGTTGGTGGCGGTCGGCCCCATGCGCACCAGGTCGTAGAGCTGACGCAAGGTCTCGTCGCTCACCGCGCGGTCCTGCCAGGCGGAGTGCGTGCGGGCGTCGAGGAAAAGCTGGCGAAGCGCGGCTTCATCGAGTGCTGACATGCGCGCCTTATGCACCGTTGCGGGCCTGTGACGCGACCGTGTTCGACAAGTGACGCAGACGACCGATGGAAGACACGGCCCGGGCGCAGATAGCGCCACGTGAAGACGATCTTCCTGACCGCGATGTTGCTCTCGCTCACTACGTGGGCTCAGGACGTTGATGCGGGCAGCCCTCTCCCCGACCCTCTCCCCCTCGGGGAGAGGGAGGTTGTTGTTGAGAGTGTTGTTGAAAATGTTGTTGAGAAGAAGATTGAGAAGGCGTTCGTCGGTGTTCGCGGCCGGGTGACTGACTCGCGCACCGGCGAAGGGTTGATCGAAGCCACCATCAAGGTCGTCGCGGGCGGCAAGAAGAGCGCGCTCACCGACGTCGACGGCAACTACAAGCTCAAGCTGCCCCCCGGCACCTACGACCTGCGCGTCTTCTACGAGCTGTACGAGGGCCGCCGCATCGGCAACGTCGAGGTCAAGGCGGGGCAGACGGTGATCCTCGATGTCGCGCTCGAACGTGACAGCCGCGCGATTCAGGAAGTGGTCGTCGAAGCCAAAGTCGACAAGCGCAACGAGTCGGCCTTGCTGCAGGAGCGCAAAAAGTCGGCGGTCGCCCAGGACTCCATCGGCGCTCAAGAGATGGCGCGCACCCCTGACGCCAACGCAGGTGACGCGGTCAAACGTGTGGTGAGCGCGACCGTGGTCGATGGGAAGTACGTCTTCTTGCGCGGGCTCGGCGGCCGCTACGCGCAGACGCTGCTCAACGGCACGCTGATGCCCAGCCCCGAGCCCGATGAACCTTCGGTGCCGCTCGATCTCTTCCCGGTCGCGTTGCTGTCGAACCTGAACGTGGTCAAGACCTACAGCAGCGAGCTGCCTGCGACCTTCGGCGGTGGCTCGCTCACCATCGACACCAACTCCTTCCCCACGCAGCTCGAGGTGAAGCTTCGCGCGCAGGTGGCAGGCGACACGCTCACCACCGGCCAGCGGCGCCCGAATGAGACGACGAACTTCCTCGAGAGCTTCGGCCTCGCGGGTGATGCCTCTCGTCAACTGCCCGCTGCCGTTCCGCGTGACGTGCCGGTGGTGCCCGCGCGCATCGGTTCACCCGGTGTCACCCCCGCGCAGCAGGAAGCCGCGGGTGAGTCGTTCTCTCAGCGGTGGACTCCGGCGAGCGTCACGGGGCTGCCGTCTGGCAGCTTTGGTGCGACCCTGGGCAACACGCACCGGCTGGGGAAAGAGGCGCGCCTCGGCTACCTCGTCGGCGCGCAGCTCTCTCGCAAGGAGCGGCACCAGCGCATCAACCTCGAGACGCTTCGCCTCGATGACGGCGTGCCCACCAGCATCGAATCGAGCGTCACCGACATCGGTACCGTGAGCGGCGCGACCAGCGTGCTGGCCAACGTCGGCCTGCAGGTCAACCGCGACAACGAGATCAACGCGCTGGGTCTGTACCTGTGGAATGCAGACACCTCGGCCACGACGAGCGCCGGCTTCGATCAACAGCAGATGGCGAACGTGAACAGCAGCCGCCTGCAGTTCACGCAGCGTCAGCTCTTCTTCAACCAGCTCAAGGGGTTTCACCGGCTCAACGGGCTCGGTGACGCAGAGGTCGAGTGGCAGGCCAACTACTCGCGCGTCAACCGCGACGAGCCCGACATTCGCGACCTGCGCAGCCTGGTGAATGACGACGGCTCGCAGCAGGTTCGCTTTCAGCCCAACTCGGTCGAGCGCTTCTTCCTCACGCTGCATGAAGACTCTGGCGGAGGCACCGCGAGCCTCACCGTGCCGTGGCGCACCCTGCGCTTCAAGCTGGGCGGGCTGGGCCAGTACTCGGCGCGTGACTTCGATGGCCGGCGCTTCCGCTACCTCGCGCGCCTGACCGGCGAGCAGGAGCGCTCGTCAGCCGAAGAGCTGCTCGTGCCCGAGCGCATCGGGCCTCCGCTCACGGGCGATCAGCAGATTTCACTCGAAGAGACGACCTTTACCTACGATCGCTACCAGGCCTCTCTGGCGGTCTACGGCGGCTACTTCTCAGCCGACTGGAAGGCGACCGGGTGGCTGCGCGCCGTGGCGGGCGTGCGCGTGGAAGGCTCGACGCTGCAGCTCAACGCGGGCTCTCCATTCGCCACCGGTGGTGCGCCCCTGGGAGCGCCCATCAACCGCTCGGTCGCCGACGTGGTGCCCAGCGCGAACGTGCTGCTCTCGCCGCGCACCGATCTCAACGTGCGCCTCGCGTATTCGTACACGCTCGCGCGCCCCACCTTCCGCGAGCTCGCGCCGTTCCTCTTCTTCGACATGGTTCGCCGCCGCAACGTGAGCGGCAACCCGAACCTGCTCAACACGCGCATTCACAACGCAGACGCGCGGGTGGAGTGGTTCCCCGGCGCCGACGAGGTCTTCGCGGCCACCGCCTTTGGAAAACAGTTCGAGCGCCCCATCGAGCGCATCATCGTGGCGGCGAACAACGGCGTCGGCGACCTCGGCTACGCGAACACGCCGGGCGCCACGTTGCTGGGGCTCGAGTTCGAAGCGCGCACCTCGCTGGGCCGCATCGCCAGGGTGCTCAGCCCGCTGCGCGTGGGCGCCAACGTCTCGCTCCTCTATTCGCGCATTGAGCTCTCACCCGATTCGCCGCAAACCAACCGCGAGCGCCCGCTGCAGGGCCAGTCGCCGTACGTGGCCAACGCCTTCATCACCTGGTCGCGCCCCGAGTGGGGCACCGAGGCCGGTGTCTTCTACAACCTGTACGGACCGCGCATCTCTGAGGTGGGCATTCAGGGCCTGCCGGACATCGTGGAGCAACCCTTTCACCGTCTCGACGTGACGGTGACCCAACAATTGGGGGCCGGGTTTCAGCTCAAGCTCGCAGCCAGCAACGTCCTCAATCAGGCGGTGCGGTTGCAACAAGGGGGGATCGACGTGCTCGTCAATCCTCCCGGCGTGCAGGTGATGGGCACGTTGTCGTGGAACTTCAACCCCGAGAGGAAATGAACATGCGTCCAGTCGTGTCTGCAGTCGTGTCGTGTCTGTTGTTGGCGTGCCCCGTGACCCCCGCTCCAGATGGAGGAACCGGCGGTGGTGGTGGAATGGCTGACGTGGTGAACGTGACGGCCGACATCACGGCCAACACCACCTGGACGAAGAACAAGCTCTACGTGCTCAAGCAGTTGACCTACGTGGCGGCCACGCTCACCATCGAGCCGGGCACCGTCATCGCAGGTGACTCGGCTTCGGCGTTGATCGTCTCGCGTGACGGCAAGCTCATCGCGAGCGGTACCGCGACCGAGCCCATCCTCTTCACCAGCAGCCTGCCTGCCGGCATGCGCGGCAGCCCCCAGGGTGACTGGGGCGGGCTCGTGTTCCTGGGGCGCGCGGTGATCAACACCATGGGCGGCGAGAACAACGCCGAAGGCCTGGCCGATGAGCCGCGCAACAAGTACGGCGGCACCGACGACGCGTACGACTGCGGCACGCTCAAGTACGTGCGTGTCGAGTTCGCTGGCCGCCCGCTCTCCGCCGACAACGAGCTCAACAGCATCACCTTGAACGCGTGCGGCAGCGCGACCACCGTCGACTTCGTGCAGGTGCACCGCGGCGTCGATGACGGCGTCGAGCTCTTCGGCGGCACGGTGAACCTGAAGCACATCGTCGTCACCGGCAGCGACGACGACGGTCTCGACTGGGACAAGGGCTGGCGCGGCAAGGGCCAGTTCATCATCACCGCGCAGATCCCCGGGCGCGGCAACCACGGCATCGAAGCTGACAACGACGCGAGCAACGCAGACCGCATGCCGCGCAGCGCGCCGACCCTCTACAACGTCACCCTGGTGGGCCGGAACCCGGACACCGCGGCGTCGGAAGGTCCTTCACGTGGCCTCATTCTTCGCGCCGGCACCGCGGGCAAGCTGTTCAACGTGCTGGTGATGAACTTCACCGACAAGGGCCTGCTGGTCGACGGCAATCCCTCGAAGGCGCAGTGGACTTCGGGTGCGCTGGCCGTGAGCAACAGCGTCTTCTTCCAGAACCCGGCGATGGGCGTGCTCGACTACGTGAGCGCGCTGCGTGCCGATGGTGGCATCACCGACAACATGTTCAACGAGCCGACTGAGCTGGCCGCGCCTTCGCTCAACAACCGCTTCAACCTCGACCCCAAGCTCGCCGCGGCCACCAGCGTCACGGCGCCCTCGTTCAAACCGCTGTCGGATTCCCCCTTGTTGATGGGCGGCGCGACGGCCCCGAATGATGGGTTCTTCGACGTCACCGCGAAGTTCGTGGGCGCGGTCGGCACGGACGATTGGACCGCCGGTTGGACGGCGTACCCCGAGAACTGATCAGCCCCACTCGAGAGCAGGTACAGGCACCGCGCGCAGCCGACTCATTTGGTTGCGCGCGGTGTCGCGTTTGGAACACCTTCGCATTTTATGCACCTCAGCCCACCCTGAAGCCCCGCGATCCACGGGGAATTGGGGAGCGGCGCGGCGAATGCAACCCGGTCACGGGGTGAACAACGTGAGAAAAATGCAGCTGCTCTCAGGGTTCGTCGTCGCCACGATGGCCTGCTCTGCGCCGGTGCCTCCCGCAGTGCCCGACCCAGGTGAGGACGGCGGCGTCGCCAGCCTCGATGGCGGCGGTGATGCGGGGCTCTTCGAGATCTACCGCCGTGATGCGGGGGAGCTCATTCTCGACAGCGGCCTTCCCTGGACCTGGGCTTCGGTGGAAGAGGTCATCTCTGCGACGCCCGCCAGTGCCAGCGTGACGGGCCGCTGGATTCCGGTCAGCCCGATGCCGGTCGACCGCGCGTGGGCGGGCGGGGTGCTGCTGTTTGACGGCCGCGTGGTGGCCATTCCGTTTAACGAGAGCAGCGTGCTGGTGATCAACCCGGCCAACAACACCAGCGAGCGTTGGCCCATCACCGGCGGTGCGGTGATTGAGGGCTGGCAAGGCGGCGTGCTGCTCCCCGACGGCACGGTCATCGCGATTCCGCGCAACGCGAATCAGTTTCTGCGCATCGACCCGGTGGCCCGCACGGTCACGCCCTTCGGTGATGACCTGTCTGACACGGGCCTCGCGGGGGGCGTCGACAAGTTTCGCGGCGGGGTGCTGGGTCTCAACGGTCAGGTCTACGCGGCGCCTTCCATGGCCACCTTCATCGCGCGGCTCAACCCCGCCACCGGCACCGTCACGCGCGTGCCGATTCCCGGAACCATCCAGCGCGGCCGCACGCAGGGCGCGGTGCTTTTTCCCACCGGCGACATCGTGATGTGGCCCTCCTTCGACACGCCGGGCCTGCTGGTCATCCCCGGCCGTGACGGCGCGGCCGACGAGGTGTGGTTGATGCCTCGCCCTTCGGTGACGGGCCCCCCTGCCTTCATTGCGGGTGGTGTGGTGACGGGCATCGAGAAGGCGGTGGCGCCCCCGCATCAGAACGCGATGCCGCTGCGCTACGAGGCCGGCCGGCTGACGTGGGGCGCTGCGTTGCCTGGCGTCAGCCCTCAGGCGGCGAACGCCTGGTTCTTCGCGGCGTGGTCCACCAATGGGCACTTCTACGCGGCGCCGTTCGGCCAGGAGCAGGCGATCGGCTTCTCGCTTTCAGGCGAACCGTCGTTGCTCCCGTTCGACCCCGGCGCCTCGATGTTCCGCTCGGTGCTGGGCGTGGTGGCCCTGCCCGACGGGCGCGTCATCGGCATTCCACACGCGCGGTCGGCCTGGCTCGAGCTCTCACCCTCGGGCCGCCGCACGCTGCCCCTCGAGGCCTTCACCTCGCCGTATCTCAACAAGCTCTGAGCGCTGGTGTGCGGCGGGTGTAAGCACGGCGCATGAAACCGCTGCGCACCATCGAGTCGGTCGAGACGAAAGAGGGCACCCTGGCCCTCAAACAGCGCGATGCCCACGACTTCCTCATCACGGTCGCAGGCCGGGTGTTGATGACGAGCACCGCGCATCGTTCAGAGGTCGCGCTCGGTGCGGTCGCCTGCAAGCGCCTGACGACCTTCGCTTCACCCCGGGTGCTCGTGGGTGGCCTGGGCATGGGCTACACGCTGCGCGCCGTGCTGGATCGCCTGCCCAAAGGCGCCAAGGTGGTGGTCGCTGAGCTGAACCCGGTGGTCGAGCAGTGGTGCCGCGGCCCGCTCGCGCACCTCACCGAGCGCGCCGTGGAAGATCCCCGCGTGACGGTGGCGCTCGAAGACGTGAACAAGTCGATTACCCGCGCGGCCAACAGCGGCCTCGAAGAGAAGTTCGACGCGATCGTGATCGATCTCTACGTGGGCCCCGATGCGGGCACGGAAAAGAAGGATCCGCTCTACGGCTCGAAGGCCGTCGACACCGCGCGCAAAGCCCTGAAGAGCGGCGGCATCTTCGCCATCTGGGGCGAAGCGTTCGATCCCGCATTCGCCAAGCGCCTGGAAAAGGTGGGCTTCGAAGTGCGGCACGAGCGGCCTGGTAAGGGCGGGCTCAAGCACGTCATCTACATCGCGCAGCGCACGGGCAGCTGAACTGGTCTCCCTCTTCCCTGCCAGCCTGTCACTGGCTCGTTGCGCCCGTGCTCGCCCCGGCAGAGACTGAGGGTCATGAGTGATGTGCCGGACCTGGTGCTACTGGTCGACGACGAGCAGTCGATTCTCGACGTCCTCTCCCTGGGCTTCAAACGCGCCGGGGTTCCCACCAAAACCGCGCTCACGGCGGAAGATGCGATTTTGCTCCTCGAGCAGCACAAATTCGCCGCCGTGGTCACCGACAAGAACCTGCCGGGCAAGAGCGGGCTCGAGCTCATCGAGCTGATCAACGAAAAATACGAGCACACGGCGCGCGTGGTGATCACCGGCTTCGTGAACACCCAGTCGGTGCTCGAGGCGATGCGGCTGGGCGCCGACGACTACCTGCTCAAACCCTTCGAGAGCATCATGCTGGTGGTCGAGCGGGTGAAGCAGGCCATGAAGCACCGCAGGGTGCAGATGGAGCGCTCTACGCTCGCCAAGGCGCTGCGCGACATGGAGAAGAGCCTGCGCCGCAGCGAGTCGACTGCCTTTCAGAAGGGCACCGAACTCGATCTCTTTCAGAACGTGATGGAGCTGCGCATCGAAGACGCCACCGCCGAACTGACCGCGCGGGTCAGCTCGCTCGAAGCAGCGCTCGAGGTCGAGAAGGAACGTCGGGTGACCCTCAAGCGCCTGCTCACCGAGTTGTCTGAGAAGACCGAAGGGGACCTCGCCCGGCGCCTGCTCGCCGAAGCTGAGATCCTCGGCTGACGGCCAGAGAATGTGAGCCATGGTGTCGGCCGACGTGGACGTGGCGCCGAAGGGCAAACAGACGCCCGGGGTGAAGAAGGAAGGCTGGGCCCTCGTGAAGAAGGTCTTCGCCTCCGTGACCAAACCCACCGTCTTCAAGGTGAAGCTGGTCGACGCCGAGCGCGTGGCGGTCGTCGGCGCGGTGGCCCGGGCGCGTGCGCGCTACGACAAGGTCGCCACCGCGTTGGAGCAGGCCGAAGCGAAGCTGCGCGCGGTCGACGAGTCGCGGGGCAGGTCTGCTCCGCCGCGTGAGACCGAACCCGAGCCGACCGACGATTGAGGGTTTGCGGAACCACTGACGGCGACATGGCTCTGTGCTGAAGAGCCGGGCATGGCCACGCTGAAGAAGCCGGTTCCGCCCCCTGTCGTCACCCGGTCGACTGCTGCCACGGCGAGGCCAGCGGCGCCCGCAGCGCGTACGAGCCGCCCGCCCCAGCTCGATCCGCACGACGGCCCGGAGCACCGCCAGTTTCCCCGCGCGAAGATGAACGTGCCCTTCCGTCTGTGGGTGGGCGAAGGCGATGACCTGCGCTTCGAGGCGACCCTGCGTTCGGGCAACGTCTCGGTCAGCGGCGCTTTCCTCGAGTCGACCTTCTTCCTTCCGGTGGGCACCGAAGTGCGCACCCGCTTCGCGCTCGACCCCGAGGAAGACCCGGTGCTCGCGCGCGCAGAGATCATCCGCACCGAGAGCGCCGGTCGTGACGGCCAGGGCCGCACGGGTTTCGCCCTGCGCTTCGTGGAGTTCTTCGAACAGAGCGAAGTGACGTTGGCGCGCCTCTTCCTCGGCGCCCGCTTGAAGGACTTCGCAGAGGTCTACCTCGCTTCGAAACGTGCACGTTCGCTCACCAGCGAGCTCGATCGCTGCGTCGATGCGCTGGCCGCGTGGGAACTTCAGAAGGTCACCACCACCGCCAGCCCCTGGGGCGAGAGCACCGACTGAGCCCCCTCTCCGGAGACTGGTGAAATAAGTGCCTCGACTCCGCTCGCAGGGTTCATCGAAAGAGCGAACAGACCCCGCTCATCCCGAGCGGAGTCGGTTGCGACCAGGAAAGGCTGGTCTGAATGGAGGGAAGCCATGCGATAGCTTTCTGAAACTCAGTTTGCCGTCCAGCG
>JAYVFP010000015.1:0-6267 GCA_043773025.1 Archangium sp. | reverse complement strand
CCGGTCTCCCCGAGCGCAGTCGAGGGGGCACTTACCGCCCGAAGGCGAGGTAATCCCTCGACTCCGGTCGGGATGAACGGTGGGCGCTCCTTATTTCGGCCAACCCTATCGGCACGAACGGAACCGGCCGAAATCCGTGCCGACCGACCAACCCGGTTTGCCAGTTCGTCAGCTGCTGCCGGGGCCTCTGACTGTCAGATTGGCCGGGGGGCATGCTAGAGCCACTCCGTCGTGTTCACCCGGTTCCAGCGCTTCTACAACTCGATCAAGCTCGTCACCGACCTGGTGGCGCTGGTCATCGCGTTCGCGGCCGCCTGGTACACCCGCTTCACCTGGTTTCCGTTCGAGGGGCTCCCGCCAGCCCAGGAAACGTTGGAGACCATCGGCCTCATCCTGGTGATCTTCCCCCTGATGTTCCGCGGCTCGAACCTCTACACGACCAACCGGGGCCGCTCGCACATCTCGGAGGTCTTCGAGGTCTTCAAGGCGACCGCGCTGGCGACGCTGGTGCTGGTCGGCGTCTCGTACTTCATCCGCGAGCGTTACAGCCGCCTCACGGTGGTGCTCTTCGCGGCCTACGCCTTCCTCGCGGTCTCCTCGGTGCGCCTGGGTTTTCGCTCCATCTTCAACGAGCTGCGAAGGCGCGGCGTGAACCTGAAGACCATCCTCGTGGTGGGCGCGGGCACGCTGGGCCAGCGGGTGGTGGAGACCATCGAGCTGCACCGCGAGCTCGGCTTCACCGTGACGGGGCTCCTGACGCGCAAGCCAGAGAAGGTGGGCAGCAGGATCCTCAACGTGCCGGTGGTGGGGCTGTTCTCTGACCTCGCGAAGGTGCTCGACGAGAGACCGGTCGATCAGGTGATCCTCGCCCTGCCGCTGGAGGAACAGCCCCAGATGCGCGAGCTGATGGAGGTGCTGGCGCTGCGCACCATCGACGTGAAGGTGGTGCCCGATCTCTTCAGCTACGTGACGCTGCGCGGCGGGCTGGAGGAGTTCGGCGGCCTGCCCATCATCAGCCTGCAGGGCGCGCCGATGGAGGGGTGGAACCGCATCGCCAAGCGGGTCTTCGACATCCTCGTCTCTTCGCTGGCCCTGCTCTTTCTGGCGCCCTGGATGGCGGCGCTGGCGATTCTGGTGAAGCTCACCAGCCGAGGTCCCGTCCTGTTCGCTCAGGAGCGTATGGGCATCGATGGCCAGCTTTTCCACATGTACAAGTTCCGCACGATGAAGGTCGACGCCGAGAAGGATGGCGCTCAGTTCGCCACCGTGAGCGACCCGCGGCGCACGCCCATCGGGAGCTTCTTGCGTCGCTCCTCGCTCGACGAGGTGCCTCAGTTCTGGAACGTGTTTGCAGGTGACATGAGCCTGGTGGGGCCGCGGCCTGAACGCCCGGTGTTCATCGAAGAGTTCAAGAAGCAGATCCCCCGGTACCACCTGCGGCACATGGTGAAGTCGGGCATCACCGGCTGGGCGCAGGTCAACGGGCTGCGCGGCAACACCAGCATCAAGGATCGAATCGACTACGACCTCTATTACATCGAGAACTGGTCGCTGATGTTCGACCTCAAGATCCTGGTGCGCACCGCGCTGGGCGGTTTCCTCTCGAAGAACGCCTACTGATGCTGCTCGCCCTCACACTCTCGTTGTTGGTCACCCAAGCGCCCCCCGCGGCGCCCAAGCCGAAGCAGGGCAACGCCAAGCTCGCCCCCGGGCCGACGGCCTACGACACGGCGAAGCTGTTCTTCCTGGCAGGCGATCTCTCCAATGCCCAGGAGTGGGCGCGCCGCGGCCTCAAGCGCGAACCCAAGACGTGCGGCCCGCTCAACGCGCAGCTGGCCGAGTACAACTTCCTCGTCGGTCACATCGAGGAGTTCACGCCCGATCAGGCGAAGGCCTTCCTCCAACTCGATCGAACGATCTCGCCCACGGTGCGCGGCAAGACCACCGAGAAGGCCTTCACCCGTTTCGTGACCAAGCCGCTGTCGCTCGCGAAAGAACAGGCGAAGGGCGACGTGCCCCGCGCGCTGCAATTGATCGATCAGGTGTTGGCGGTCGACCCGAAGAACCCCGACGCCGCGGCCCTGAAGACCCAACTGACCGCCCCAGGCAGTCGGACCGACGCCGGGCCGTAGCAGCGCCCGCGAGCAGCTCGACGGTTCGCTGATCTCCCGCGAGGGCACGCAGACCCCCTGAAACAGAAAAAAAAGCGGCTTCAGTTTCCCGAAGCCGCCCCCCCTCCCAGAGATCAATCGACAGGGCCGCTCTTCGCGTCCGCCCCGTCAGGGCTCATGGAGCCCATGGTCTCACTATTTTCCCCGCCGTTGAATTTCTGCCCGCTTCGAGACCCGGAGGCCCCGAGCGGAAGTGCAATTCAGCTGCAGCCCGTGGTCGCGCCGCAGTTGTGGCACTTGTAGCAAGCGCCATTGCGCACGGTGATGGTGCCGCACACCGGGCAGGGCGGCGCATCGGCCTGGTTCAAGAATGCCGACTGCATGCCGGAGCTCGCGGCAGGCGCAGAGACCGGAGGCGAGACGCGGGGCGTGGCCGACGAGGCGACCTTCCTGGCCTCGACTTCCATCATCGACTCGGTCGCACCCTCTGCCGGCAGGAACTTCAGCGCCAGCCAGCGGAAGATGTAGTCGGTCAACGACTTGGCGATGGGCAGGTCGGGGTTGTTGGTGAAGCCCGACGGCTCGAAGCGGGTGTGGGCGAACTTGTCAGCCAGCACCTTGAGCGGCACGCCGTACTGCAGCGACAACGAGACCGCCGTGGCGAACGCGTCCATCAGGCCGGAGACCGTGCTGCCCTCTTTGGCCATGGTGATGAACAGCTCACCGGGCGACCCATCTTCGTACATGCCGACCGTGAGGTAGCCCTCGTGGCCCGCGATGCTGAACTTGTGGGTCAGCGCGCGGCGCTCGTCGGCCAGGCGCTTGCGGGCGATGCGCTCGACCACCACCTGGGGCGCGGCAACGGCGGCCACTTCGGCCTTCTTGTCGAGCTTGGTGTTGAGCGGCTGGCTGCGCTTGCAACCGTCGCGGTAGACCGCCACGGCCTTGAGGCCGGCGCGCCACGACTCCATGTAGGCCATCTCGATGTCTTCCACGGTGCAGTCGTGGGGGAGATTGACCGTCTTGGAGATCGCACCTGAGAGGAAGGGCTGAGCTGCGCCCATCATCTTGATGTGCCCCATGTAGTGGATGGAGCGGTGGCCCTTGGCGGGCTTGAAGGCGCAGTCGAACACGTCGAAGTGTTCGTCTTTGAGGCCGGGCGCACCTTCGATGGTGTCGTTCTTGTCGAGGTAGCTGATGATCGCCTCGATTTCGGTGCTGCGGTAGCCGAGCTTCTGGAGCGCGAACGGTACGGTCTGGTTCACGATCTTCAGCATGCCGCCGCCGACCAGCTTCTTGTACTTGATGAGCGCGATGTCGGGCTCGATGCCCGTGGTGTCGCAATCCATCATGAAGCCGATGGTGCCCGTGGGGGCGAGCACGGTGACCTGTGCATTGCGGTACCCGAACTGCTCACCGAGCTGCAGCGCCTCGTCCCAGACCTGCTTCTGGGCTTCGAAGAGCTTGGGCTCACCGGTGACAGGCAGTTGGTACGCCGCCTTGCGGTGCTTGCGGATGACGCCCAGCATGGGCTCCTGGTTGACGCCGTAGCCGGCGAAGGTGCCCAGGTGCTCAGCCATGCGCGCCGACATCGCGTACGCCCGGCCGCCCATCAACGAGGTGACGGCGCCCGCGTAGCAGCGGCCCGCGTCGGAGTCGTACGCAAGGCCCGAGGCCATCAGCAGCGCGCCCAGGTTCGCGTACCCCAGCCCCAGGGGGCGGAAGTCGAACGAGTTCCGGGTGATGCGCTCGGTGGGGTAGCGGCTGAAGCCGACCACGATCTCCTGGCCCAGCAGCGTGATGTCGACCGCGTGCTTGAAGGCTTCCGTGTCGAAGTCGCCGTCGATGGTGCGGAAGTGCATCAGGTTGAGCGAGGCCAGGTTGCAGGCCGTGTCGTCGAGGAACATGTACTCGGAGCACGGGTTGCTGGCGTTGATGCGCGCGGTGTTCGGCGAGGTGTGCCAGGCGTTGACCGTGGTGTCGAACTGCAGACCCGGGTCACCACACTGCCAGGCGGCCAGGGAGATCTCGCGGAAGATGTCGCGCGCCTTGAAGGTGTCGACGATGCCGCCGCCGACGACCGCCTTGGTCGAGTACGAACGATCTTCCTGCACCGACTTCATGAACTCGTCGGTGACGCGCACCGAGTTGTTGGAGTTCTGGAAGAAGACCGACGAGTACGCCTCGCCGTTGAACGACGGATCGTACCCAGCGTCGATCAGCACGTGGGCCTTCTTCTCTTCGCCCACCTTGCACTTGATGAACTCGAGGATGTCGGGGTGCTCGGCATTCAAGATGACCATCTTGGCCGCGCGGCGCGTCTTGCCACCCGACTTGATGACGCCTGCGAACGCGTCGAAGCCCTTCATGAAGCTGACCGGGCCCGAAGCCGTGCCGCCGCCCTTGAGCACTTCCCGCGACGAGCGGATGGGGGACAGGTTGCTGCCCGTACCCGAGCCGTACTTGAAGAGCATGCCTTCGGTCTTCGCGAGGCCGAGGATCGAATCCATCGAGTCTTCGACGGAGTTGATGAAGCAGGCCGAGCACTGGGGGTGCTCTTCGACGCCCACGTTGAACCAGACAGGCGAGTTGAACGCGACCTTCTGGCGCAGCAGCAGGTGGGTCAGCTCGGCGTGGAACGAGTTCTTCGCCTCGGTGGAGGAGAAGTAACCGCCCTGCTCGCCCCAGCGGGTGATGGTGTTGACGACGCGGCCGACCAACTGGCGCACCGAGCTCTCGCGCTCAGGGGTGCCGGGCTGCCCGCGGAAGTACTTCGAGGCCACCACGTTCGTGGCGAGCATCGACCACGACTTGGGCACTTCGATGTTCTTCTGCTCGAAGACGACCTTGCCGTCTTCACCGGTGATCGACGCAGAGCGGAGCTCCCAGGCGAGTTCATCCGCCGGATCGACTCCCGGTGTCGTGAAGTAGCGGGGCACATCCAGCCCCTGTGCCTTTCCGTTACGCGGCACGGCCCGCGCATCGACCGGAATCACGCCCGTCACCACGTTCTTGGGAGCCAGCTCCTTCTCCATCGTCATTCCCCTCTCGTAACAACTGCGTGTGACATCGTTGACTGATTGACTGCCGGTCTTGACTGCCGGTGTGACTGCCTGTCTGTGCGAAAGGCAAAAAGACGGCGACCCCTCGGGAAAATCTCCCCTGGGGCGCGAAAGTCGCGAAAGGTAGGATGTTCGTGAACCCGGAGCCCCTCCAGCTCCGTTCCCTCACTGCTTTTGGGCAGCGCGGGGGGACGACTTATGCCCGTCTGTTCGGTCACCTGTCAAGCATCGCCGCACAAGATGTAGTGTCAAATTTTCTTCCGATACCCAACACTTAGGGGTGCCACCGACCTGTAGCACCCGCTCAATTTCGCGCCCGAGGCGGAAAATCGGGCCTGAGCGCGGGGCAGGCCGAGAGGTACGACCTTTCAGGCATCAGGCGGGCTCATCTGAAGGGTTATGACCCTACATTACTTTTCATCTGGAACCCCTCGAACGGGTGACACACTTTGCTGAAAGTACGTGTCGCGAGGTGATCGGCTTTCCCCCGGAGCTTCTGAGCGCGGGCTCGGCAACTCGGTCACGATCGCGTTTTGCGCGGGCGCGTACCATCAGGCAATTCCTCCTCAGCGGGGCTGGCAAAACGCGTGGGCGGAACGAGCGTGCTATTTCTCGCCCATGCCGCCTCCGTACACGCGCCACCTCTTCATCTGCACCAACCGCCGCCCCGACGGGAGCCCCAAGGGCTGCTGCGCGAGCAAGGGCAGCGAAGAGCTGCGGCTGTCCTTCAAAAAGGAGCTCGACGCGCAGGGCGTGACGGCGGTGCGAGCCAACGCAGCCGGCTGCCTCGATGCGTGTGAGGTGGGCCCGGCGGTGGCCGTCTATCCCGACAACGTCTGGTACGAGCGCGTGACGCCCGCCGACGTGAAGGAAATCGTCAGCGAGCACATCGTGGGAGGCCGCCCGGTGGAGCGCCTGCTGATGAAGCTGCCCATCGCCAGAGCGAAAAAAGTCTGACCACTGTCTCCCTCTCCACGCCGGAGACTGGTGAAATAGTGCCTCGACTCCGCTCGGCACGAACGGAACCGGCCGAAATCCGTTCAGCCCGACAGGGTTGGCCGAAATAGAAATGACTCCAATCACCGGTCTCCCCG
>JAYVFP010000014.1:0-19982 GCA_043773025.1 Archangium sp. | reverse complement strand
CGTCAGGCCCTCACCTTGACCCTCTCCCAAAGGGAAAGGGGATCAACTGTTCAACTCAACCGACCAGCGACCGCTTCTCGACGCCCGACGCCTCGATGAGCCCGATGGTGCCGTCTTTGCGGTGGTACACGACGTTCATCTCCATCGAGGTGGAGTTGGTGAACACGTAGAAATCGTTGTTCATCAAATCCATCTGCATGATCGCCTCTTCCATGCCCATGGGGTGCGCGAGGAACTCGTTGGTCTTGACGATCTTCTGCGCGGTGTCGGGCAGCTCAGCGATGCTCCCGTTGCCCTCGTAGATGTGGTGCTTCACCAGGTTCATGTTGTGGTGAACGCGCTCACGGCCGTGGTGGTGCTTGAGCTTCTCCTTGTAGCGCTTGAGCTGGCGCTCGATCTTGTCCATCGCCAGGTCGATCGAGGCGTACATGTCTTCGCTGCGCTCCTTGCCGCGCAGAAGGAAGTTGCCTGAGTGGATGCTGATGTCTGCGTGATGCAGGTGCCTCTCGAGTGAGAGGACCACGTGCGCTTCCGTCGCCTTGTCGAGGTACTTGTTGACGCGCTCGACCTTTTCCCGGGCGTAGTTCTTGAGCGAGTCGATCGGGTCAAGGTGACGAAACGTGATGTTCATTTGCATGCGCTCTCCGTTTCAGACTGTGTCGATTCAGCTGTGACGACCTGAGCAGGCCTCACCATCAAGGCTCGACGGTCAGTCAGAACGGTAACACCGCATCGAAGAAAACCCAGCGGCAAAGCCGGGCAGGCCGCGCGAGATTTGCGCCCGTCTGATTTCGAGGGAGTGCGCAGCGCCGCACAGCGTCATCTCACTTCGTGGTGGAGCGGGCGACCCAGGTGCGAATGAGCGCCCGTTGATCTTCGCCCAGGTTCAGCAGCCTGACCGTGAAGCCACCCATGCGCGTGGCCATCACCCGGCCGCTGGCGTGAAGCTGCGTGACGTGACCCTCGAAGCCCACCGCCACTTCGACCTGCGTGCTGGGTACCAGGCGCTCGTTCGAGGCGACGTAGATGCAGTCGGTCTGCCAGCTGTGTTCGAGATCCTGGGTGAAGGGCCGCGCGTCGCCGCGTTTGAGGAAGAGGCTGATCTGCACCACGCCGTTGCGATGGTTCAGGCGAGCGGCGGTGGAAGGCTCGATGGTGGGCATGGGCGGCGGGGGCGGCAACGAGGTGGACGGCGAGCGGAACTGGCGCTCGACCTCGACCATGCGCTCCGACAGCGCGAGGAAGGCGTCTTCACAAGCCAGGCGCAGCTCGGCGGTGGTGTCGGCCGGCAAGCGGCTGGGCACGTACCGATGCACCAACGCGAAGAAGGCGGCGCGCCAGGCGTCACGTGAGGCCGGCTGCGGCACCTTGAAGATCTCCTGCGTGGTGCGGTTTTGAATCGCCGCGAGCCACTCGCGGATCTGCCGGGTGGCGTCTTGCTGCGCGCGCTGACCGTCGGTCAAGGTGATGGGGGCGCCGAGCACGGCCTGCAGCTCGGGCATCTCGCGCAGCGGCACGAACTTCCGGCCATCGCGGGAGACCGCGCGCACGTCGAGCAACTTGCCGCGCGCGTGCAGGGTGTGAATCACGTCGAGGCCGATGGGGCCGAGCACCCGGGCCTCGCTGTCGGCGAGCCAGTATTCCTCGCTCACGTGCGGGCAGCCTCCAACGCGCCACGCACGAGACTCTGCACGTCGAGCGGATGAATGGGTTTGGACAAGAAGCCGTGCGCGCCGTCGGCCATCGCCTGCTGCACGAGGCCTTCGGTATCGAGCGCCGAGAGCACCACCACGCGGATCGACTTGCCCTTGAGCACCTTGAGCACCTCGAGGCCGCTCTTGCCCGGCATCACCAGGTCGAGCAGCACCACCGCGGGGTTGCGCTGGGCGATCGCCGCCAGCGCAGAGTCACCCGAGTCGGCTTCGCGAATTTCGCACGGCACGTCGATCAACGCATCGCGCACCATGGTGCGGATCAACTGGTCATCATCGACGATCAGCACTTCAGGCAGCGCCATGTTCGAGCTCCTCGCCGCTCAGTAGTACTTCTTGCGCTTGCTCGACGGCAACACCCCGAGCACCTCGCGATACTTCGCCACGGTGCGCCTCGCGATCTCGATGCCCTGCGCCTTGAGGAGCTCGACGATCTTCTGATCTGAGTACGGGTTCTTCGCGTTCTCCGTCGAGACCAGCTGCTTGATGTGGTTCTTCACCGCTTCGCTGGCGATGTCGTCGCCGCCCGTGCGCGCGATCGACGAGTTGAAGAAGTACTTCAGCTCGAAGATGCCCTGGGGCGTGTGCACGTACTTGGAGGTGGTGACGCGGCTGACGGTCGACTCGTGCATGCCGATGTCTTCAGCCACGTCGCGCAGGATCAACGGCTTCAAGAAGGCGATACCCTTGTCGAAGAAGTCGCGCTGGAACTTCACGATGCTCTCGGTCACCTTGTGAATGGTGCGCTGGCGCTGCTGAATCGAACGCAGCAACCATTGCGCGGAGCGCATTTTTTCCTGGACGAACTCCTTCTGCTTCGGGTTCAGCGCGCCGTTGCGCAGGGCCCGGCGGTAGGCGTCGCTGACGCGCAGCTTGGACAGGCCGTCGTCGTTGAGCACCACGTGGTAGTCGTCGCCCACCTTGTGGATGAAGACGTCAGGCGTGATGTGCTGCGCCTCTTCGCCCGAGTAGTTGCGGCCGGGTTTCGGATCCAGCTTGCCCAGCAGCTTGGTGGCCGCGATCACCTCATCGAGCGGGATCTTCAAGTCGCGAGCGATGGCGGGGAGGTTCTTCGACTCGAGCAGCTTCATGTGCTTCTTGATCATCGTCTGCAGCAGCGTCGCCGCAGGGTCCTTCATGAGCTGAACTTGAATCAGCAGGCACTCGAGCAGATCGCGCGAGCCGCAGCCCACAGGATCGAGGTGCTGAATGCGGCGCAACATCTTGGTGCCCACGCTCATCGGCACGTCGGCCTCGTTGCACAGGCGGATGAGCGGGTCGCCGTCGACGTCGGCGAGCTTCAGGTACCCGTCGTCATCGAGGTTGCCGATGATCAGCTCTGCGATGCGTCGATCTGCGTCGTTCATGCGCAGGCCGGCGAGCTGGTCGAAGAGGCGGTCAAACAGATCCTCTTTCTTCACCATGTTTGCTTCGAAAGAGGGCAGGTCCTCGAGGTCGACGTTGCCCTTGTTCGACGCCGTGGTCGGCTCGTTGAACTGGTAGCTGTTGAGGTACGCGTCCCAGTCGATCTCCGCGGGCGCGTTCTCCGCCTTCACCTCTTGCGCGTTGTCGGAGACGGGCGCGTCGGCGATGGCAGGCGCCTCGAGGTTGCCGGCCTCCAGAGAGGCCTCCCCGGGTGCCTTGTCGGACATGTCCCCATCGACCTCGTCAGGGGTCTCCAGGAGGGGATTTGACTCCATCTCCTCGCGGATCTGTTCGATGAGCTCCATGCGTGAAAGCTGGAGCAGCTTGATCGCTTGTTGCAGCTGGGGCGTCATGACCAGCTGCTGCGACATCCTCAGGCTCTGTTTGAGCTCCATACCCATGCGTCGCACCCCTGCATCAAAAGGTGTGCCAAGGGTACTCAAAGCGCAACAGCAAGTGCTCGCCTATTTACGGGGGCATTCACCAACCAACTGAAATGAGTCAGGAAAGCGTAAAATCTGCGCCCAGATACACGGAGCGTGCCCGTTCTGAGGAGGCGATGGCCTGGGGCGTGCCTTCTTCGAGGATGCGGCCCCCCGCGATGATGTACGCGCGGTCACAGATGCGCAGGGTGTCACGCACGTTGTGATCGGTGATGAGCACGCCCAGCCCGCGATCAGCCAGCCGCGAAATCTCTTTCTGCAGCTCGCCCACGTTGATGGGGTCGACGCCCGCAAAGGGTTCATCGAAGAGCATGAAGCGGGGTTTGGGGAGCAACGATCGGGCGATCTCAGCGCGCCTGCGTTCACCCCCCGAGAGCTGCTCGCCCAGGCTGCCCGCCACGTGGGTGAGCCCGAACTCGGCCAGCATCTGATCGGCTTCGGCCTCGCGTTCGGCCTTCGTGCTCTTGCCGTCGAGCTCGAGCACGGCGATCAGGTTTTGGCGCACCGTGAGCTTGCGGAAGATCGAGGCCTCTTGCGGCAGGTAGCCCAGGCCCGCGCGGGCGCGCAGGTGCATCGGCAACGAGGCGAGCTCACGGCTGCCCAACCGCACCGAGCCGGCATCGGGGTGCACGAGCCCTATCACCATCGAGAACGAGGTGGTCTTGCCCGCGCCATTGGGGCCCAGCAGGCCGACCACTTCGCCGGGCTTGACGGTGAAGCCGACGCCGTCGACGACCTGGCGTGAGCCGTATTTCTTCTTGAGGCCCTCGGCGACGAGCGCGTCGCTCAAGCCGGGTCTCCGTGAATCGAGAGAAAGAGGCGGGCGCGGTAGACCACCGCGAGGTGCACCAGCGGGCCGACCAGCGCGCCACCCACCACGTCGGCCAGCCACGCGCTCTCGCGGTGAGTGTTGGCGGCGAAGATGTTGAACGGCAACGCGAGCACGAAGCCGATCATCACGAGGCCAATCAACAGCGCGAGCATGGTGCCCAGCCACAGCAGGGGCGCTGACTTGAGGGTGTCCAGCACGCCGCCGAGCGAACCGGCCGGCCCTTCGCCGTACATGATCGCGTAGTCCATCACGGGAATGAGCCAGATGAAGATGGGCATCGCGAGCCCGAAGCCGCCGTACTCGAGCCCGAGAAAGGCCAGCACCATGGCCACCGCCGGCGTTGCGAGCGCGCCGTGTTCGACGCCGCCCGACGCCCCCATCGCCGCGCGGAAGTAGAGGCCCCAGCCGATGCCCTTGGCCATGCCGACCACGGCAGGCGCGATGGAGTGCAGCGGCGAGACCCACGCATCCAACGCAGCGCCGCCCGCCAGCAAGAGCGACGGCAACACGGTGAGAAGGGGGTTCATCTTGATGAAGCCTGCCACCTCGCTGCCCGCTTCACGCAGCAGGTCGGTATCGGAGAGGGGCTCGTTCGACTCGGTCATCACTGCACCTTCTTCTTCTCGACTTCGATGACCGTGACGGCGTTTTCCACTTCGAGGAAATCGGAGCCCGAGAAGAACGTGACCTTGGTGCCCTTCATGCGCGTCTTGCCCTGGCGTGCTTGCGGTTTTCCGGTGACCACCAGCATGCCTTTGGGCACGTCGTAGTCGCCGTTCTGCCCGCGGGCCCAGCGATCGCCTTCGGTCACCTCGACGCCGCCGCGCGCGAGCACGCGGTTGATCTCACCTTGTTCGTCGTAGGTGGCGGTCAGCTCAGGGGAGAGCAGGGTGGTCTTGCCCTTCACGGCCTTCACGTGCCCGGTCCACTTCGCTTCGTTCTTGATTCCCTCGAGCGTGAGCAGGTCGGCGTCGATGGCGAGGCGCTGATCTCTGGGTTCCTTCACGCGCGTGCGCGCCCGGGTCACCACCAGTCGATCGATGCCGGTCACCACGGTGACCACTTCACCTTCGACCTCACGGGGGCCTTGTTTGCCACGCGGCTTGCCGGTCACGGTGAGCACGCCGGTCTCGTTGATGAAGTTCGCGCGATCGCCCCACGCTTCGCGGTCACCGTCGATCGCGTAGACGTTGCCGCGGGCTTCGATGCGCTGGATGTCGCCGGTGGCGTCGAAGAAGGCTTCGATCTCGTCGCAGGTCAGGGTCATCGCGTCGCGTTTGGCGATCGCGTGGCCCTTGTAGAGAGCGCGTGATTCCTTCTTCAAATAGTCGAGCCTGTCGGCGGACACCGCGACGGGGCTGAGCCCTGCGTCCGGCGCGGCGAGCAGGAGGCTGACGAGCAGGGGAATCACTTGAAGAGGTTCTACACCACGGATCTCAGGCTTCGGCGATCTCCTGCATGCGCATCGCGCGGCGGGTGAACTCGGCGAGGCGGTACAGCACGGTGCGGCGCGAGACGCCCAGGGCTGCGGCCACCTGGGCCTGCTCGATACCCCGTGCGTGGTACATGAGCGCCGGCTGCTTGAGCTCGTCGGGCGTCGCGGCCAGCAGGCGGTTGGCGAAGTCGCGGGTCACCACGCTGTCCTCGAAGTCGTCATCGACCAGCTCGGGCAGGTGCTCCACCGGCTCTGCGTGGCGGCGCGCGTCGCGGATCACGTTGAGGCAGTGGTTCGTGGTGATGCGGTGGATCCACGGGAGCACGGCGTCCTCACCGGGCGCGGAGTCGACGTGCTTGAGCACCTTCATGAAGACGTCCTGGGTGGCGTCTTCTGCGGCGGTGCCGTTCTTCAGCAGGCGCTTGCAGCGCGCGTAGATGGTCGGCCCGTACTTCGCGTACATCTTCTGGGTGTCCAACTGGCTCATCCGTACGTCCCCTTTGAGTTGAACTGCGACCCGCGTTGCCGCCGGGCTTTGGGGACATGTTCGGGGTGAGGTGGTGGATCGTTGCGCCACTCGCCGCGACCCACGTCAACGCCGTTGGCAGTGGGGGAAAACACCAGTTCGGTGGCGCGCTTACGAGGTGAAAGGTCGTAGTAGGCAGACTGATTCACGAAGAATGCGCCCCGAATCAACGCAGACGACCCGAAACGACACGCGGGTGGACTGAGCGCGCCACGCTGGCGAAGCCCTCGGAAGTGCGTGGGGATCTCGTGCGCTAGGGTCGGCGGATGATCTGGCTCGCAGTGGCTTTGCTCAGCAGCGTGGTGGCGGGTGTCGGCTTCTGGCGCGGCACTGCGGCGGGCATCTCGGGTCAGACGATGCCGGCGCTGGCGGGGGTGCTCTTCTCGCTGATGATGTTTCGGGCGAGCACGCTGATGAAGGACACCGCGGCGCTGGGCAAGTTGGGTGGCTGGCCAATGCGGCTCTCCGGTGCGTTGGCGCTCACGGCCACCACGGCCGCGGCCATCGACGTGATCATCTGGGCGCAGAGCCGCAGGGTGACCTTCGGGCAGCTCGCGCTCCCCACCGCGGTGATCGCCTTCGTGATGCTGATGGTCACCGCCTTTCGGCTTTCCGCCGACTCTCCGCGGCGCGCTCACTTCCATGCGCTCGCCCTGGCCTCAGCGGCCAACGCGCTGGTCTCGGCGTTCCTCTTCATCAACCTGCAGCTGCCCGCAATCACGGGCTGACCGCCTCAATCAACAGATGAGGTCTTGACGACCTTATCTGCGGTGGTTAATACTTATACGGTCGAAGGAGATGAACATGGGTTCGCCGCTGTTGCTCACCGATGGCTACAAGTTCTCGATGGCGGAAGCCGGCTGGCCCCTGCGGCCCGAGACCTTCTATTACTCGCACCGCAAGGGAGGGCTGCAGGTGCTGCCGTTCGACGTGGAGACCGAGCTCAGGCGCGTGCTCCCTGAATTGCGCGCGGGTGATTGGGACTACCTCGGCACGAACGAGTACGACGTTGGTTCGGCGGTGAAGGCCGCGCTCACCTCGAAGCAGCTCACGGTCAACGCGCTGCCGAAGCACGCGGTGTTCAGTGATCGCGAGCCGGTGTTCACGGTGAGCGGTGCGTCGTCGCTGGTGTCCTGGCTCGAGCCGGTGCTGCTGATGTGGAGCTACCGGATTCAGGTGGCCACGGTGGCGGTGCTCAGGCCCGACGAGCTCGCGGCCGCGGTGAAGACGGTGACGTGCGAAGCGCAGAAGCAGTTGGTGTTGAACACGCTCGATGCGGTCGGCGTGAAAGCGCCTTCCATCACGGTCGACAGTGAAGGCTACGTCGCCCGTGTTCGTGCGCGTGTGACCGAGCTCTCCGAGATCGTCGGATCGCCCGCGCGGTTGTTCGAGGTGGGGCTGCGGGCGGCGAGCTGTCCTGAGCAGCACCTGCTCGCGTTGGAAGGCGCGAAGCAGGCAGGGCTCACGCGCACCAGCAACGTGTACGGCGCGCAGCAGTTGGGCCTGGTGCCCGTGGGCACCATGGGGCACGAACACATTCAGCGGTACGGGAGCGACGAGGCGGCGTTCAGGGCGATGGTCGAGCGGCGGTACCAGCGCTCTAGCTTCCTGCTCGACACCTTCGACACCATCACCTCGGGCATTCCCACGGCGTACCGACTCATCGCGGAGCGCAAGGGCCAGTCGGATTCGATCCGCTACGACTCGGGCGACAAGGAGGCGCAGTACCGCTTCGCGGCCGCTGAAGCGAAGCGCCTGGGCATCCGCCCCGTGCAGATCCTCGAGGACGGCTTCGATGCAGAACAGACGCGGCGCTTCGAGGTGCTGCGCAAGGAAGTGGGCTGGAAGCCGGAGGAGCAGGTCTACGGCTACGGCGGGTACATCGTGGCGCAGACCAGCGGCACTCCGCTGACTCGCGACCGCGTGTCGGCGGTCTACAAGCTCACCCAGACCGGCCACCGCGCGACGATGAAGTTCGGCAATGAGAGCGGGAGCGGCAAACAGAGCGTTCCTGGAAAACCGGTGCTGTTCCGGCGAAGCGCGGGGGCCAGTGGTCCATTCGGCATCGTCGGGCAGGAAGGAGAGGCGGTGCCCTCGGGGTACTCGCTTCTGACGGGTGCTCCTGCGTTGCAGGCGCCTCTCGTGGACCAGGTGGCTGAGGCGGATCGGCGGATCGGGTTGTCGCCGGCGACTCAGCAGCTCGTCGATGAGTTGTCGAAGTGGAAGGCCTGAAGAAGTCCGTTCGAGCTCTCTTGAATTGGCCCATCACCCCGACCCTCTCCCCGCTTCGTAGGGAGAGGGAGAGGAGGATCTATGTTCGCTGCAACTCACATCGGTCGAGAGCACCTCCGCATCGGCAAGAACAACCAGGACGGCGTCTTCACTTCTTCTCGTGTCGGCGTCGTCACCGATGGCTGCTCTTCCCAACCCCACAGCGAAGTGGGAGCACAACTCGGCGCGCGCTTCCTCGGTCAGTGGCTCACTTCGCAGGCGGAACTCACGGCTGACCTGCCGCACCGAGCGACCGACGCACTCACCGGGTACCTGTCTCAATCCGTGCTGGCGCTGGGCCCCGACGTCGAGCTGATCCTCGAGCGCTACTTCCTCTTCACCTTCCTCGCCGCGCTTCGAATCGGAGACCGCGGAATGATCTTCGGCCTGGGTGACGGCGCGTTCCTGGTCGACGACGAACTCGTGAAGATCGACTCCGGCCCCGAAAATGCGCCGCCGTACTGCGCGTACCGCCTGACCAACTCGGGCTCACGGCCTGAAGCGCAGTCGCACTTCCTGGGCCCTGCCAGACGACTCGCAGTGATGACGGACGGCTTCGATCGGCTCACGTCACCGCGTCTTCTCGAGCTCACCCATGAAGAAGCCCTGCACCGCAACCCGATCACCTTTCAACGGCGGCTCAACGTGCTCGCCGAAACCGAACGCTTCACGGACGACGCGACCATCGCGCTGCTGGGGGCCTGAGTCATGGACGTCTATCTCGCCGGAAAACGAGTGAAGGTCAGCGACACCGATCTCCTCGGTGAAGGCGGGGAGGCGCGCGTGTACAAACTCGGCGCCACTGCGCTCAAGCTGTTCCACCCCGCGATCAATCCGCTCGCGCAGCGGCTGCGCGA
The DNA here is from genome assembly GCA_043773025.1 of Archangium sp. Lineage (GTDB taxonomy): Bacteria > Myxococcota > Myxococcia > Myxococcales > Myxococcaceae > Archangium_A. The sequence goes on along the minus strand of JAYVFP010000014.1, from coordinate 10,481 downwards.
TCAAAAGCTGCTCAAGCTGGCGAACTTTCCGAAGTCACTGCCGGCCGCGGTGATGAGCCCGAGTGGGCTGGCGACCGATAAGGACGGACAGGTCATCGGCTACCAGATGCCGCTCGTGCCAGGCGCAGACGACTTCGGCCGGCTCGCGCAGCGCAAGTGGCGGCTGGGCGTGCTCTCGAATGGTGGGCTCACTTCGTTGTTCCAGTCGCTGCACGGCCTGGTCGAACAACTGCACGTCGCGCGCGTGGTGATCGGCGACTTCAACGACGGCAACGTGTTGTTCTCTTCCGGCAAGCCGTACCTGATCGACGCCGACTCGATGCAGTTCGGCGGCTACGCGTGCCCGGTCGGTCACGAACGTTTCCTCGACCCGCGCCTCTACGGAGTCGATCTCTCCACCGCGCCGCGCTTCGACGACGGCACCGATTGGTACGCGTTCGCAGTCTTGCTCTTTCAGAGCCTGCTCGCGGTGCATCCTTTCGGGGGAACGCACGCGAAGTTGCCCACGCTGCTGCGCCGCGCAGAGGCTCGGCATTCACTGATGCAGAGCGACGTGGTGGTGCCGCGGCTGGCCGTGCCGCCGAAGGTGTTGCCCGACGACCTGCTGCACTGGTTCCTCGCCGTCTTCGAGAAGGACGCGCGGCAGACGTTCCCGGCTTCGCTGCTCCAACTCGCGTGGACGAAGTGTGGGTGTGGCGTCGAGCACGCGCGCGCCGTGTGCCCCGAGTGCCGGACGTTGGGGCCGCTGGTGACGCGGCAGGTGCTGCGCTCGAACGGCCGTTGCACCGCGCGCACCGCGTTCGAGACGAGCGGCCGGGTGCTGCACGCCGCGATGCAAGGTGGTCTGCGCTACCTGGCCGAAGAGAACGGAACGCTCCGCCGAGAAGATGGCACCGTCATTTCAACCCAGCTCGCGGGCGCTCATCGCCGCTTTGGCATCGCTGGCGCCGCCACCTGGGTCGCCGACGGAGAAGGTCACGTTGAAAAATGGCAGGGCGACCGGCTCGTCGAGCGTGCCCAGACCGGACTGCGTGGACTGTGGCCCGTGCTCGCGGCGTCGACCTCGGCCACCTACCGGCAAGAGCAAGCCTGGCTCATCGAGCAACAGACCGGCGCGCGCATCGGCCAGGTGCTGGAAGGCCAGACCTGGTTGTGGACTGGCGAACGACTGGGCCTCGGCTTCTACCGGGCTGGTGGGCTGACCGTTTCGTTCCTCACGCGCGTGGGGAAGTCTGGCCTCAAGCAGCTCACGGGTATCACCTGGGCCGGGCGCATTCTCGAAGCCGACGCGGTGTTCGACGCGAAGCACGCGCTGCTCACGGTGGTCTGCGATGACGGCGGCAAAGACGTGGTGCACCGCTGGCTCATCGACGAGGCGGGCACCGTGCTCGCGAAGTCGAGTGGTGGTGCGCGAGGTCACGCCGCGTTGTTGGCGGGCCGGGTGGTGCTGGCCACTGATGCGGGGCTGGTGGCGATGAAGAACGACTCCGGCATCTTGATCGAAGCGACGCAGTTCCCTGACACCCAAACTTTCGTCTCCGCGGGCGACGAAATTCTCCCCAATGCCGACGGCTCGTTGTTCATCGTCGGTGCCCGCGACATCACGCAGTTGACGCTCACGTGAAGGAGGTTCGCCATGTCGTTGCCGCTCCCTGATTTCTACGATCCCCGGCAGGTCTCACAGCTCTACCTCGAGCGCGCAGGATTGGTGACCGAGGCCGGTGAAGCGTTCGCCGCAAAACACGGCGTCAAACCCGCGGGCCAGGACAAGTTCCGCATCGCTGCGTTCGGCATCGACGTGCAGGTCGGCTTCTGCACACCGGGCGCGAGTCTCTTCGTGCCGGGCGCGGTGGAAGACAGCACGCGCACCACCGAGTGGATCTACCGGAACCTCGACAAGCTCACCGGGCTGTTCTTCTCGCTCGATACGCACCGGGTGTTTCAGATCTTTCACCCAGCCTGGTGGATCGACGCGCAAGGGCGCCATCCGCCTCCTCTCACGCCGGTGTTCCACGAAGACGTGCGCTCGGGAAAGTGGACCGCCATCGCCCACCCGAAGGAGAGCCTCGAGTACGTCAAGAAGCTCGAGAGCACCGGCAAGTACGTGCTGACGATCTGGCCGTACCACACGCTGCTCGGAGGCCTGTCGCATGCGCTGGTGCCCGCGGTGATGGAGGCAGCGCTGTTCCACGCGGCAGCGCGGAAACACCAGACGCACTTCGAGACGAAGGGCACGCACGCGATGACTGAGAATTACTCGGTGCTCTCGCCTGAGGTGACGGAGCTGTCAGGCAACGTGGTCGGGGCGTTCAACGCGCCGTTCTTCAAGATGCTGATGGAATACGACCGCGTGTACGTGTTCGGTCAGGCGAAGAGCCACTGCGTGCTCTCGACGGTCAACGACATCCACGCGCACGTGGCTGCGACGGACCCCAAATTGGCCGAGAAGATCTGGATCCTGGAGGACGCGATGAGCCCGGTGCCTCCGCCCCCGCTGTCGCCGCTGCCGGACCATCTGAACTTCCCGAAGCTCGCGGATGAAGCGGTCGCGAAGTGGAAGAGCGCAGGCATGAAGGTCGTGCGCACGACCGACGCCGTCACCATCTGAAATCGAGAGTTCCCTCTCCCCGAGGGGGAGAGGGTCAGGGAGAGGGCAGTCGCGCTTTCTCCTCTGGCGCAGCCACATCCAAAGGAACCCCATGACCAAAAAATCCATGACGCAAGACGAAGCCACCACGCTGTTCACCTCAGCCACCACCAAAGGAATCATCTCGCCGCAAACGAGCTCGCTCATCACGGGGAACCTGGGAAACCTGGTGCTCGCGGGCGCCGCGGGCAAAGACCTCGAAGACATCACCGCCTCTGACGTGACGCTGGTCACCGTGCTGATCGACGCGAGCTCCTCGATCTCTGACCGCGGCCTCGAGAAGGCAGTGCGTGAAGGGCAGAACGCGCTGCTCGACGCGTTCGCGGGCGCGAAAGATCGAGACGCGGTGCTGCTTGCCTGTTGGACCTTCAGCGGCGCGATGGACGTGATTCACAGCTACGTGCCGGTGCCCGATGCAACGCGGCTCGACACGAAGAACTACCGGGCGAGCGGTTCGACCGCGCTGTACGACACCTGGTGCAACGCGCTCGCGGCCAACGTGGCGTACGCGCAGCGGCTGCGCGACGGGGGTACGCCCACCCGCAGCGTGGTGGTCGTGGTGACGGATGGTGAAGACGTGGGGAGCAAGCGCACCGCTGCAGATTGTGCGCGCCTGAGCCGCGACCTGCTCGCTTCCGAACTGTTCACCCTCGCGCTGGTCGGCGTGGGAAGCGACGTCAACTTCGAGCACGTGGCGAAGTCGATGGGCATCGCGCCAGGTTGCATCTTGTGGGAGCGCGATGCGACGCCGTCGGGCTTGCGGCGGGCTTTCCAGCTCGTGAGTCGAAGTGCGGTTCGTGCGAGCCAGGGGAAGATCGCCCCCGGCGCCGCAGCGGGCTTCTTTATTCCTTGAGTCGTGGCCCTCACCCTGACCCTCTCCCGAGGGAACTGTTGAAATAGGTGCCTCGACTCCGCTCGGCACGAACAGAACCGGCCGAAATCCGTTCAGCCCGAGCGAAGTCGAGGGCGTACTTCAACAGTCTCCCGAAGGGAGAGGAGACGTCATGAGGCGAGTGGAGTGGACTCAAAGCCAACGTGCCGCGGTGGAGTCGCTGCTCACACACGTGAACGGCCGCCGAACGAGCCGGCTGATGACGATGCCCCAGGTCGAGCGCTGCGTCGAAAGTACGCTCGAGAACGAGCTCGGCTTCGCCTGGGTGAGCGCGGGCGAGGCGCCTGATGCGCGTGGTGTGACCTCGGTCTGCCTGTCCGTCGTCGTCGATGACCGGCTCACCATCGGCGTCGCGGCAGGGCACGGCGCAGCGACACCCGCGAACGCCTGGCCCGACATCACCACGTGGGATCGGTACCGCGACTCGTCGAACGCCTCGGCCTGCCGCGCGTGGGCCGGAAGAATGAGACCGGACCGGGTTACCTTGAAGCTCGCGGGCCCGGTCGTCAGCACCAGCGCCACGCGCGCCGATCTGCTCGCCGCGGTGCTCGCAGCGCCTGAAGCCGATGCGCCGCGGCTCGTCTTCGCCGACTGGCTCAGTGAACGCGGCGATCCGCGCGGTGACTTCATCTCGATTCAATGCGAGCTCGCTCGCGGCTCACCCCGCGCGGCCGAGCTCGAGGAAGAGGCTGCTGCGCTCCTGAAATCGTGGTCGCCTCGATGGCTCGAGGGGCTCACGCCCGATCTGGTGCAGGTGCGTTTTCGCCGAGGCTTCGTGGAGACCGCGACCGTGCGTGACTCGCAGTCGCTGGCTCAACTCGAGGCGTTTTTCCAGCGCGAGCCCGTCACCGAGTTGATCTTCAGCTCCTCGCAGACCATCGACGGTGAGCGGTTCGCGACGCTCGAGTGGCTGGAGCGCCTGCGCTCGGTCGAGTTCCGCGCCGCGCGGCCCAACGCGCCGGGTGCCCTCAGCCGTGAACGCCTCGCCCATGTGCTCGACTCACGCCGGTTGCGGAAGCTCTGCCGGCTCGCGTTGATCGGCCAACGTGTGGGCGACGAAGGTTTGAATCTGCTCACCGCGCAGGGCCCCAAAGCGCTCCCCGGCCTCGAGTGTCTGATCCTCGAAGACGACGCAGTGACCGAGAAGAGCGTTCGCCCTTTCGCCGCCAGCCGCTGGGCGGCGCGCTTCACCGAGCTGTCGCTGGCAAACAATCACCTGGGCGTCGGAGGCACGGAGGCGCTCGCCGATTCGCGCAGTCCCGGTCACCTGACGCGGCTCTCGCTGGGTGGAAACCAGGCAGGCAACGAAGGCGCGATGGCCATCGCCCGTGCGACGCGCTTCAAGACGCTCGAGTCGCTCTCGTTGCCGCGCAATCGCATCAGCTCGAGTGGGCTCGACTCACTGCTCGAGTCGCGAACGCTCGACGGTCTGCTCACGCTCGACCTCTCAGGAAACCCCATCGGCGCCGCGGGCAAACGAAGGCTGCACGCTCGCTTCGGCTGAGAAATGAAACGGAGCGACCGCGCTCCATGCACGCCACCGCGGGTGTGCTGCAACGCAACGCGCGAATTCACTGGGGTTTGAGACGGCACGCCGCGCGCTTCAGGGCCGAGCGCGGTCCTTCTCTTTCCTGGAGCGGTCATGTTTCGAAGCACTTTGTTGGTCCTCGTCCTCTTTTTCACGGCGGGGTGTGGCTCCGCGGTGGTCACCTGCCGAACCGATTCTGACTGTCCGCCGATCGACGTCTGCCAATCGTCGACCTGCGTGATGTTGGATCCACCACGTGACGCTGGACGCGACGCTGGAAGCGACGCCGGAAGCGACGGTGGGCGCGATGCTGGAGTCTTCGTGTTCGTCGACGCAGGTCTTCCTCAGTGCACGCCGCGAAGCTGTGCCGACGTGGGCGCGACGTGCGGAGCCGCACCCGATGGATGTGGAGGTCCGCTCTCCTGTGGAAGTTGCGCCGCGCCCCAGACGTGTGGAGCGGTGATGGCAAACCGGTGCGGATGCCAACCCTCGACGTGCGCGTCGCTGCGCGCCACCTGCGGCACCAACCTTCCCGACGGTTGTGGCGGCGTCATCCCTTCCTGCGGCGTGGAGCCCGATTGTGGCGGTGGCCCGTGGTCGTGCGATCGAACGAGCCACGCTTGCAGATGCGCTCCGAAGACCTGCGCGAGCTTGCGCGCCACGTGCGGCCAGAATCTGCCCGATGGGTGCGGCGGCACCATTCCGGTCTGCGGCTCAGGTCTCGATTGTGGCGGCGCTTTGATGTTCTGCGACCAGGCCACCAGCCGTTGTGCGTGCAGGCCGAACACGTGCGCGAGCTTGAACGCGAGCTGCGGCACCGACATCCCCGATGGCTGTGGCGGCACGATCGCCTCGTGCGGCAGCGGCGCCGTGTGTGGCCCTTTTCAGCTCTGCAGTCCCCAGCTTCGCTGCGTCTGCGCGAGCACCCTCGACGCGCCAGACGATCTCTTCGAAGACACCAACTGCGACGGCCTCGACGGTGACGCGAGCCAGGCGGTGTTCGTCTCGACGGCAGGTCATGACTCCAACGCGGGCAGCAAGGCGGCGCCGGTCGCGACCCTCACGCGGGCTTTGGCGGTCGCGAGCGCGAGCGGCAAGCGGCAGCTCTTCATCGCCACGGGGCGCTACTCGTCTCCTTCGAGCTGGAGCTCCGGCATCAGTCTGTTCGGCGGCTACGACGCGACGTGGCGTCGGTCTTCGAACCCCGCGTCGCGCGCAACGATTCAAGCTCCGTCGACGGGCATGCCGATCGACAGGCTCACTTCAGCGATCACCCTCGAGCGCGTCATCATTCAGGGCGCCGACGCAGCCCGAGGCAACGCCGCTCAAGCGTTGCGTGTGTTGAACAGCGGCACGTTCCTCTCACTGCGCTTCGTGCACCTCGCTTCGGGAAAGGCAGGTGATGGGCTCGATGGTGCGCCGGGCAACCCAGGTGCGCGAGGGGCCGCGGGCTTTCCGGGTGAGAACGCGGTGCGGGGTGTGCGGAACTCGAGTCCACGGGGGGGCGTGGGTGGGCTGAGCGCAGGCGCTGGGAGCGGTCATCGGGGTGGTAACGGCGCAGCGGGTTTAAGCCCGAACGGTGACTGGGGTCTGGGCAGCTCCGGTGGTGCGGGCGGGCGGAGCGGGTGTCGCATCGCAGGCAATGGACTCAACGGCGGGCCCGGAGCGACGCCGGCTCCCGGTACACGCGGCGTGAGCGCGAAGGATTCCGGTTTCGTCAATGCGTCGGGCGTGTGGCTCTCGCCGTTCGGGGGGACGGCCGGACAGCCAGGTTTTGAAGGCGTGGGCGGTTCGAGTGGCGGTGGCGGCGGCATGCTCACCTGTCTGGCTTTCCACGAAGCAGGTGGCGGCGGTGGTGGTGGCGGTGCGAGCGGTACGGGTGGCAATGGCGGTGCACCGGGGTCTTCAGGCGGCGCTTCGATCGCGTTGGTGTTGATCGCCTCGAATCCCTCGTTGACCTTCGTGTCGTTGCAGACGGGCAACTCGGGCGCGGCAGGGCTGGGCGGAAATGGTGGAGCGGGTGGAGCGGGCGGAGCGGGCGCCGCGGGAGGTGGCGGCGTGGCGTGGATTGATGTGTTCGGCGAACACCTGCAGTCGGGGGTCGGTGGCTGGGGTGGCAACGGCGGGTTCGGCAGCGCGGGCGGGCGGGGTGGTGATGGCGCTGTGGGGGCGAACGTCGGGGTGTGGTGCAGCGGTGTCACCGGGTTTCTGGGCGGTAACGGAACGACGTGGTCACCTGGTAGCGCTGGGGTCGGCGGCACCCGTGTGAATCTGTACGGTTGTTGACCCCCTTTCCCCGTGACGAAAGAGGTGCCTCGAAAGAACGAATAGGAATCGGGTTCCATCACCGGTCTCCCCGAGCCCAGTCGAGGGGGCACTTACCGCCCGAAGGCGAGGTAGTCCCTCGACTCCGCTCGGGATGAACGATGGGCGCTCCTTATTTCGATCAACCCTGTCGGGATGAGCGGTGTCCGTTCGATCAACCCTGCAAGCGACGTCGAGGGCGTACTGGCTCACGACCTCTTCCAGTTCTTTCAGCCAGCCCCTCACCCCGACTCTTCGCTTCGCAGGGCGAGGGGGAACGGCGGGGCTAAGCTGGAGTGGTGAAGCAGCTGCTCCTCATTCACCCGCGGCCCGCCGAGGCCGATGAGCTGACGAGAACGCTCTCGGTTCGGCAGGACACGCTGAGCTACCGGGTGGTGGAGTCGGTCGACAGCGCGCGCCGGGAACTCAAAGAGAAGAAGTGGGAGGCGGTGTTGCTGGCGCCCGGGCTCAAGCAGCTCAGCCGCCTTTCTTTCCTTCAATTCGCGCGGGCCCTGACCCGGCCTCCGAAGCTGATGCAGCTCGGAGGTGAGCCGCAGGAGGGCGTCACCACCTTGCATCCCGGCACGCCGGAACACGTGGTCGATCAGCTGCTCTCGATTCTGGGCCTGGCACGTTCGGCGAGCTTCGACTGCAGAGTGATCGAAGAGCTCGGCTTCGCGGGCGCCGTCGAGTTCGCGAAGGTGGAGTGGCCCGGTGCGCGAGGGCCCCTGCTGCGCGCGCAGGTTCGCCGGGGCGAGTTCGATCCCGAATCGTTCGGTGCGGCGCAACGCGCGGGGCAGCTCAGAGGCCCCGGGCTCGCGCAGACCCTCGAGGTCTTCTGGGATGATCCGCGGCCGCATCTTCTGCAGATCCTCCCGCGGGGCGTCTCGTTGCAGCGGCTGCTCAGACAACGGCCGCTCTGGGGTGTCGAGGTGGCGCTGAGCATCGCGCGGGGTGCCGCTGAAGGCATCGCCACGCTCCACGCGGCTGACTTCTCCGCGGGGACCCTGCGCGCGCCTTCGATCTGGCTGACCGATCAAGGCCAGGTGCTGCTGCTGGGTCACGGGCTCACGCAACTGCCGTACACGCGGCAGACGTATTACGGGCTGCCCAGCGAAGCGCCGCCCGAGGAGTACGGCACGCAGCTTCCGCCCAGGATTCCGGGCGATCCGTTTCGGTTGGGGATTCTGCTGATGCAACTGGCGGTCAACGACAGCCCCGTGCGGCAGCTCTCGCCGCTCATCTACCTCGAGCGAAATTGGGAGCCCGACTTCGAGAGGCACTACGACACGTTGGGTCCTCGCGTCGTTCGCGTGCTCGAACTGCTCTTCAGGCCCGACTCGACGGATCGGCCGCGGGGCGATTTGCTCCGTCAGGTGCTCGACGAGGTGGTTCCGAAGAATCGTTCGCAGCTGATCGCAGAGGCCGTGACGTGGTCTCGCGCCGCGCCTGATTCCAGCTGGTAACACTTTTCTATCGTCGGTGTAGGGTGCCGCGCCTCGGAGGCCTCACCCATGAGCGAACCCACGCTCAATTTCATCGAAGAGATCGTCGAAGCAGACAACAAGAGCGGCAAGTGGAACGGCCGGGTGCAGACCCGCTTTCCCCCGGAGCCCAACGGTTACCTGCACGTAGGTCACGCCAAGAGCATCGTCCTCAACTCAGGGCTCGCCCGGAAGTACGGCGGCAAGTTCAACCTGCGGTTCGACGACACCAACCCTGCAAAGGAAGAGCAGGAGTACGTCGACTCGATCATCAACGACGTGAAGTGGCTGGGCGGCGACTTCGAAGGCCGCCTCTTCTACGCGTCTGACTACTTCGAGCAGATGTACGAGTGGGCCGAGAAGCTCATCGAGAAGGGCAAGGCGTTCGTCTGCGATCTCAACGGTGATGAGATGCGCGAATACCGCGGCACGCTCGATCAGCCCGGCCGCAACAGCCCGTTTCGTGATCGTTCGCCCGCCGAGAACCTCGACCTGTTCCGCCGCATGCGGAAGGGCGAGTTCGACAAGGGCGCCAAGACGCTGCGCGCGAAGATCGACATGGCCTCGGGCAACATCAACCTGCGCGATCCCGTGATGTACCGCATCGTCAAGGAGCACCACCACCGCCAGGGCGACACCTGGTGCATCTACCCTTCGTACGATTGGGCGCACGGCAACGAAGACAGCCTCGAGAAGATCACCCACTCGATCTGCACGCTCGAGTTCGAGAACCACCGGCCGCTGTACGACTGGTTCTTGAACGAGCTGGGCATGCATCACCCGCAGCAGATCGAGTTCGCCAAGCTGCAGCTCACGTACACGGTGCTCAGCAAGCGCAACCTGCTGCACCTGGTCGAGACCAAACGCGTGAGCGGCTGGGACGACCCTCGCATGCCCACCATCGCCGGCATGCGGCGGCGCGGCTTCACTTCCCAGGCGCTGCGATCATTTTGTGAAGAGGTCGGCGTCACCAGGAACGAGAGCGTGATCGATCTGGGCCGGTTGGAAAATTCGGTTCGCAGTCACCTCAACGCCACGGCGCATCGGCGCATGGCGGTGCTCAACCCGCTCAAGGTGATCATCACGAACTACCCTGCGGCTCAGGTCGAGCAGGTAGAGGTTCAGAACAACCCGGAAGACGCAGCCGCGGGTGTTCGCTCCGTGCCGTTCTCGCGCGAGCTGTACATCGAGCGCGACGACTTCATGGAAGAGCCGGAAAAGAAGTTCTTCCGCCTGGCTCCGGGCCGCGAGGTGCGGCTGCGGGGGGCGTACTTCGTGACCTGCACCAGCCTGGTGAAGGGCGCAGATGGGGTGGTTGCTGAAGTTCACTGCACCTACGATCCCGCGACGAAGGGGGCCAACGCGCCTGACGGCCGCAAGGTCAAGGGCACCATTCACTGGGTGTCTGCGGCGCACGCCGTCACCGCGGAAGTGCGCGTGTACGATCGCCTCTTTGCGGCCGAGGCCCCGCGAAAGGGAACTGAAGAAGAGAAGTTCGCCTTCCTGAAGGATCTCAACCCGAAGTCTCTGGAGGTCTTGAGCAACGCGAAGCTCGAGCCTTCGCTCGCCGACGTGAAGCCGGGCGAACGTTTTCAGTTCGAGCGGCTCGGCTACTTCACCGTCGAT
>JAYVFP010000013.1:0-20051 GCA_043773025.1 Archangium sp. | reverse complement strand
GCCTCTGCTTGCTCCGACGCGCAGAACGGCCCCGGCGGCATCGCGGTCAACACGTACAACGACGTTTCCTGCCCGTAACACCTTCTGTCTTTTCAGCGAGGCGGGCGCTCGGTTCATTCCGGGCGCCCGCGTTGCTGTTTCTGGGCTTTCTGAGATGAAGCGCTTCATGAACCCACGCATCGCGCTCTCCCTCTTGGCCGTCGGCCTGATCGCAGTGACGACGAAGCCCCCTGGGGGAGCGCGCTACTTCCTCCAGGCGGTGCCTCCGAACCCCGAACCGATTCGACTTCTGGGGCGTTCTCATCTTTCGCTGATCACCGACCTGGTGTGGATCAGAGCAATCGGGGTCGCGATCAACCTCAAGGTGCCTGCCGATGGCGCGTCACTGTTGATCTGGTGCGGGCTGGTCACGGATCTCGACCCGACGTTCATCTATCCCTACATCTTCGGAGGCCTGCTGGCTCCGATGTCGTCCCACCTCGGTAACCACAACGTGGCTGAGTCGAGCGCCCTCTTCCGGCGCGGCATGGCCAACATTCCCACCGACTACCGCCTGCCTCTCTACTTGTCCTTCAATCAGCTGCACCTCGACCACGACGTACACGGCGCTGCCGAGACGTTGCGGCAAGGCGCGCGCATCCCGGGGGCCCCGGCCTTCATGGGCCAACTCGCCAGCCGGCTCATGGCCCAGAGCGATGACTTCGAAGGCGCCCAGGCCATCGCAGGCGAGATGGAGGAGCGCTCCTCCGACCCGGAGATCCGTCAGGTGTTCGCCCGCAGGCGTCTCGAGATCGAACGCGATCGGCTGCTGACGACGTTGCAAGCGGCGGTCGATGCCTACCGGGCCTCACGCGGAAAGCCGCCCCAGAGCCTGATGCAGCTGCTCTCCGAAGGTCTGCTCACTGAACTGCCACCTGATCCGGTCGACGGGGGTGAGTTCGAGCTCGGGCCCGACGGCACGGTGATCGCCCCCTCAGGCGCCAGGCTCAAGGCGTTTTCGCAAGACGAGGTTCGTTGATGTCTTCGAGTGCAGTGGAGTGCGAAGGTTTGTCGAAGACGTACCGGGTCGGTTTTCTCGGGCGCAAGGTACAGGCGCTCAAGCCCATCGACTTCGTGGTGCACCCTGGCGAGGTCTTCGGCCTCATCGGGCCCAACGGCGCTGGCAAGTCGACCACCATCAAGCTGCTGCTCAACCTGGTGCTCGCCACCACCGGCAAGGCGCGCCTGTTCGGCCGCGACGTGAACGAGCCGCGTTCCCGCGAGTCGCTGGGGTACGTGCCCGAAGCGCCGGTGCCGTACGAGCACCTCTCGGGTGAAGAGTACCTGTTTCTCCAGGCGAGCCTCGCAGGGCTCGGAGGCACCGAGTCGAAGCAGGAAGTCGCCCGGGTGCTCGAGCGGGTCGAGATGAAGCGGCACGCGCAGCTGCGCATTCGGCAATACTCGAAGGGCATGACGCAGCGGGTGATGCTGGCCGGCGCGTTGATCGGCCACCCGAAGCTGGTGGTGCTCGACGAGCCCACCTCGGGCCTCGACCCGATGGGCCGGCGGCTGGTGCGCGATCTCATTTTCGAGCTGCGCCACGAAGGCACGGCGGTGTTGTTCTGCACGCACATCATGTCCGACGTCGAGATGTTGTGTGACCGGGTGGCGCTCCTCATCGGTGGGGCGATTCACAAATGCGGCAAGGTCTCCGAGCTGGTGTCCGACACCCGCACCCACGAAGTGGTGGTCGACAACGCCTCCCGGGAGCAGGTGCTCGCTCTGGTGCAGGTCGATGACGCGCTTCGCATCGAAGTGGTCGCGCAGCGCGTGATGCTGCAGGTCGGTGAGACCCGTCTGCAGGACGTGCTGCGCCAGTTAATCAACGGCGGGTTGACCGTCTCGCGCATTCAGCCCGAGCGCATTCCGCTCGAGGAGACCTTCATGGCCGCCTTGCGCAGCTCAAATCAGCACGGTGGAGATCTGGAATGAGGCCGCTCGCGATGCTTGCGCTGGCCGGCTTCCGCGAGGCGCTGCGCAACCGGGTGACGGTGGTGGTGGCCGTGTTCGCCGCGGTGTCGATCGCGCTGACCTCGGTGGTGATGGATCTGACGGTGCTCTCACTCGACCGGGTGGTGACCGACTTCGGCCTGGGCGTGATGAGCCTGCTGTTGATCAGCCTGGCCATCTTCATGTCGGTGGCCATGCTCAACCGCGAGATGGAGCGCCGCACCGTCTTCCTCATCGTCTCGCGGCCCATCTCGCGCTCGTCGTTCATCGTCGCCCGTTTCCTGGGCATCATGGTGACGCTCACCGTGCTGCTCGCCGCGATGTCGGCCGTCTACGCGCTGCAGATGATCATCTTCAACGTGCCCACGCCGAACAGCGTGCCGGCGGCGATCGGCGGCATCTGGTGCCAGTTGCTGCTCGTCTGTTCGATGGGCGTCTTCTTCTCGTCGATGAGCGGGCAGCTCACCTCGTCGATCGCCGTCGTGGGCCTCTATCTCTCGGGCCAATGGACGGCCGATCTGCACGTCATTGCGCTCAAGCTCGGGCCCGTGATGGGCGCCATCGCGCGGGGCGGCTACTACGTGCTGCCCAACTTCGCCCGAATGGACTTCAAGCCCCAGGCGGCCGCGGGGCATGACGTCACGTGGCTCGAGTTCCTCAACGGGCTGGGCGCGTCGGTCGGTTGGAGCCTGCTGTTCCTGGTGGGGGCGACGCTGGTGCTCCGCCGCCGGGACTTCAAATGACGCACGGCAGACGGTGGGCCGCCGCGGCGGTGCTGGCGGGCCTGACGGTGCTGGCCTACTCCACGAGCCTCACCAGCCCGTTCACGCACTACGACGACCCGCTCTACATCTGGGACAACCTCCCGCGCGTGGGGGTGCCCGGTTGGAAGGGCCTCGCGTTGCAATTCGATTCGACCCGCAGCTGGTCGGGCGAGTTCGTCGAGTTCTTCCCGCTGCGCGACGCGGTGTACTGGGGCCTCTACCAGGCCTTCCAGGCCGACCCGTTTCCGTTTCACCTGGCGAGCCTCGTCTTTCACATCATCAGCTCGCTGCTGCTCTGGCACTTCTTCACGCTGATAGGCCTGCCCCGCCAGGTCACCTGGCTCGGCGCGCTGCTGTTCGCGCTGCATCCCGTGCACATCGAGTCGGTGGTGTGGATCGCGGGCATGAAGGACCCGATGGCCCTCATGTTCATCTTGATGGGGCTGTGCGCCTACGCGAGCTACCGGGAACGCCCAGCCCCCTGGAAGTACGCGCTGACCATGTTCGGGTTGTGCTGCGCGTTCATGGTGAAGTCGATCGCGATCGCCATGCCGGTGATCATGCTGGCGATGGAGCTGTGGATCGGCACGCGCGCGAAGTGGTCGCTCATCGCGCTGCGCCTCTGTGGGTTCTTCGGCGCCGCGGGCATCTTCTTCATGATGATTCTCGGCATCGGCCGGGCCAATCACGTGCTCGTGGGCCCTCACGGCGGCACCTGGGCCACGCACGTGGTCATCGTGGCGTGGGCGCAGGTGAAGTACCTCAAGCAGGCGCTGCTCCCCACCTCGTACCGGTTGATCTACTGCTTCGAGCCGCCGACCGGGCTGCTCGACTGGCGGCTGTGGGTGGGCGTGGCGTTGCTGGTCGCCGTGTTGGCGCTCGCGTGGCGCTGGCGACGTGAGCCGCTGCGGCTGTTCCTGATGTCGTTCTACGTGCTGGCGATTCTGCCGGTCTCGAACCTGGTGCCCTTCCCGGCCATCATGGCTGATCGCTACCTCTACGTGCCCAGCGTGGGCACCTGTGGCCTGCTGGCGATCTTCACGGCCGGCCTGCAACCGCGGCTTTTCCGCGTGGTGACCGTGGCCGTGGCGCTCCTGCTCACCACGGCGACGGCCACCCGCGCCGCGCTCTGGCAAGACGAAGAGTCGTTGTGGGAAGAGCCCGACCTCGACCCGGCGTGCGTCACCGACACGTCTTTTCCCGCGGCGCAGTCGCACATTCTTCGTTTCTTCACGACGAAGGATCGCACCCAGGGGTTCCTCGCCCTGGAGCGCGCGCTGGTGACGCCGGGGCTCCGCGGTGTGAGCACCCAGATGGTCTGCACCACCATCATCGCGGCAGCCCAGGAGGCCCACGAGCTCGGCGCCGACGCGCGCGCTCTTTCTTTTGCCAGGCTCGCCACCACCCAGTGTCCCGCCTACGCACAGGCGTGGAATGCAGCGATGGTCGTCAGCCTGCACAAACGCCCCGCGCTCGCGGCAGGTGCGGCCACCAAAGCCTGGCGCTTGCAGAAGACGCCCGAGACCGAGGTGTTGATGTGGCTCACCCGGCTCGAGATCGATGATGCCACCGCGCTCCCTCAGATCCTGCGGCTCTCCCAGCTCAAAGACAGCCTGGTCTGCATGAAGATCGCTCAGTTCGCGACCGACGCGCCACAGCTCGCCCCGCGCCTGGGCGAAGCGAACTACAACTGCGCGCCGTACCTTCCCAGCGGGCCGCCCGGTCCTCCGCCGAAATGAAGGCGTGGACCATCGCGGCGTTCCTGGTGCTGCCGGCGCTGGTGTTGTTCCCCGTGCTTAGCGGTGAGCGGCAGTTCTTCTACCGAGACGTGACGCGGCAGTACCAACCGCTGCAGGCACAGCTCGATCGCGCGTGGGCTGATCGCTCCCTGCCGTTGTGGAACGCGAGCACCCAGGGTGGCGTGCCGTTGCTTTCGAACCTGCACGCGGGGGCGCTCGCTCCCTGGTTCCCCGTTTTCCGATTGTTGCCGTTTCACCGCGCCTACGGGTTGATGGTGACCTTCACGTGGGCCGCGCTGATGGCGGGTGCGTTCGTCTTCTTGCGGGCCAGGCTTTCCGGGGTGCCCAGCGTGCTGGGCGCGCTGGGCTTCGGCTTCACCGGTGTGGTGTTGGGCACGACGAGCTACCTTCCTTTCCTCGCGGGGCTCGCGTGCATTCCGTGGCAGCTGGTGGCGCTGCGGCAGGGCGATCGCCTCACCAGCGTGACCTGGCTGTCGGTGCTCTTCACGCTGCAGGTGCTGACCGGTGACCCTTCGACGGCTCTGATGGGCGGGCTCGTCTGTGTGCTGTCGGCGCTCCTCGAGGGGCGGGGGCGTGGGGTCTTCAACGCAGTGGGGGCGGGCGTGCTCGCGCTGGGGCTCAGTGCGGTGCAGCTGCTCCCCGCGTGGACGCTCTATGAAGAGAGCGCTCGTTCATCGTCCTCGCTCGACACGCGTTTGGCCTGGTCGTTTCACCCCGCGCGCGCGCTCGAGTGGCTGGTCCGCCTTCCTTACGGAGAGTTGCTCGAGCCGCCGTACTTCACCCGGTGGGATCTCGCCGCCGGGCCCGATGCGCAGCCCTTTCTGCTCGAGCACGGCTGGGGCCTGTGCACCCTGTTGATGCTGGGCTCGGGTCTGACCACGCGCGGCCCCCTGCGCAAACTGGGAGTCGCGTTGGTGGGACTGGGCTTCTTCCTGAGCCTGGGTCGCCACCTGGGCCCGCTGCAGCAGCTCTTCGCCCTCCCGCCGCTGTCCTTGTTCCGCTTCCCCGAACGATACGGAGCGCTGGTCGCGCTGGGCAGCGCGCTCCTGAATGCCCATGGCGCGAGTGTGTTGCTCGACGCCCTTCCGCTGCGGAGGCGCTGGGCAGCCGGGTGGTTGGTGATGGCAGCGCTGCTGACGGGAGCGGCGCTGGGGCTGGCCGCAGAGCCCGTTCGCCAGGCGATGTTGGCCACCGCGGCGCTGCTGGCCGCCGCGGGCGTGCTGGGCCTGTTGCTCTCGCGGGTGCGCTGGGCGTGGGCGCTTTCGGTGCTGGCGCTGGGCGCGGTCGAGGCCGCTCACGCGGTGCCGGCCTCCGTGCTCACCCTGCCTTCCGAAACGATGGAGACACGCGCGCTGGGCCCCGGCCATCGGCTGTGGCGGGAGAACGCAGCGTTGCGAAAGTTCGAGCGTCCGGTGCGGGGCACGGAAGACTTCGCGCGTGAGCGGCGGCTGCTGCACGCGACCTGGGCGAGCGCGACGCCGGGTCTGCATGGTGTCGACGAGCTGGGCGGGTTCAGCCCCGTGGCGTTGCGAAGGTGGCAGCGGGTCATTCAGGCGACCGCGGGCCAGCCGGTGCTGCTCTCGCAGCTCTTCGACGTGTGCTCGTTCGTCTCGACGCGCGAGCGAGCTCAGAGCCAGCGTGAGTGGGCTCCCATCGCCCAGCTCGCCGAGGAGACTTTTCTGTACGAGACGAAGGGTTGCCGGGGCCGCGCGTGGGCGGTGAGCTCAGTCATCGAGGTGGCCGACACCGAAGCTGCGGTGCAGCAGATGGTGACCGGAGGCTTCGATCCTTCCACGATGGCGACGCGCGAAGACACCGGAGACGCCTTGCCCCCACTCGCGCCGACCTCCGTCGAATCCATCGTGCGGAAGCGCGCGGGCCAGCTGGAGCTCGCCGTCACAGCCAGCGCGCAGTGGGCCCTCATCGTGGTGAGCGAGACCTGGGCACCGGGCTGGCGGGTCTTCGTCGATGAGCTGGAACGGCCTGTGGAGTTGCTCGACGGAACGTTGTTGGGCGTCGCGGTTCCGCCGGGAGGTCAGGCGGTCCGCTTCGAATATGCCGAGCCGCTGCTCACCACGGGGGCCGCGGTTTCGGTGTCGGCGGGGCTCTTGCTGGCCCTGCTCTGGGTGCGGCGGCGAGGGGCGCGCACGTGAAGCGCTGGGGCCTGCGCATGCTGGGCCTCGTCGCGCTGCTGGCCCTCATTGGCGGTGAGGCCGCGCTCCCGGGAAATTATCTTTCCCGAAGAGACACCTTTCGCCTTCACCTGCCCCTGCGGGAGTTCTTCGTTCGTGAGGTGCAGGCAGGGCGTTTTCCGACCTGGAATGAGCTCGATGGACTGGGCGCTTCGGTACCCGGCACGGCCGTGGCGGCGGTCACTCACCCGCTGCAGTTGTTGCTGACGGTGTTCACGCCCGGCACGGCGCTCAAGTGGCAGATCCTCCTGTGCCTGATGCTCGCGGGGCTGGGCGCGGCCTTGCTGGCGCGGCGACTCGGCGGACCAGAAGCGACCTGGTGGCTTTCGGGCATTGCGTACGGTGGCAGCGGCTACCTCGTCTCGAGCACTGACAACTTCACCTATCTGCACGGCGCGGCGTTGTTGCCGTGGGTGGTGCTGTGCGCAGAGAAGTTGGGTGAGCGGCCTTCGCTGGTCGCCTCCGTGAGCCTGGGTGCGGTGCTCTCATTGGGACTTCATGGCGGCGACGTGCAGGGCGCGCTCCTCGCGTCGCTGCTCAGCCTGGTCTGGGCCGTCTCCGTCAGCCCGCAGCGGCAGCGTGCTTCGCTCCACGTGGTGCTCGCGGGTGTGGTGATGGTGGCGTTGAGCGCGCCGTTGCTGCCGGCCATCGCGGCGACGGCCATCGATTCGGGCCGGGCCGCGGGCCTCGCGCCCGAAGAGGTGTTGCGTTGGAGCCTCAGCCCCATCCGCCTGCTCGAGTTGCCCTTCGGCCCGCTGGTGCCCGTCGACCTGCTCGACTTTCATGGGCCGGTGCTCGCGCAGCCGCTGGGCGGGCACACCGGTGCGTTGTGGGTCGCCTCCGAGTTCGTGGGCATCACCGTGTTGGTGTTGGCGCCGCTGGGCTTGATGCGCGGCGCCCTGGCCAGCGCACGCCGCTATGCCGTGCTCGCAGTCGTCGGCCTTCTCCTTTCACTCGGCAGTGCGGGCGGGCTCTACGTGCTGCTCATGAAGGTGGTGCCGGGCTGGAGCGCGTTCCGCTACCCCGAAAAGATGATGCCGCTGGCCGTGCTGGGGCTCGCCCTGCTCGCGGCTCGAGGTGCAGGGCTGGCTGCAGGGAGGGGCCATCGCCGGGCTGCGTGGATCGGGGGCCTGCTGGTGCTGCCCTTCACGGTGGTGATCGACGCCGACGTGGTGAGCTGGACCTTCACCCGGCTCGACCCGAGCGCAGCGCTGCTGTTGCCTGAAGTGGCGGAGCGCATCGGGGACGGGCTGCGAGCGAGCGCCTCTGCGGGGCTCATGGCGTGCGTGGTGCTCGGGTTGATCAGCTGGCGCAAACCGAAAGCATTGGCGTGGGCCGCAGCCGGTGTGCTCGCCCTTCAAGCTGCTTGGTGCGCTCACGGGCTGATGGAGACCCGGCCCGCGGATGAGCTGGCGTTGAGGCCCTCGCTGCTGGAAGCGGTGCTCGAAGCAGGTGGAGCGCGCACGCGCCTGGCAGCCTGGCCGGAGCGCTACACGTACAGAGGGGAACGTTTTGCGGCGACCGCCGCCGCGCGCCGGGGTGACTTCGAGGCGCTCTCGCCGGATCACAACATGCGGTTCGGGGTGGGGAACATCTACGCGTACCTGCCGGGTGCTTCCGGAGAAATCGACCGCGCCTGTTCGCTGCGACCCCAGTGCACCAGCGCGTGCGCGCGCAGATTGGGAGCAGGGTTGTGCATCGTCTCTCCGTCCATCGTTCAGGCAGCGGTCGACCGGGGCGCTGTCGTTCTGGCGCAGATGGAGCAGCCGCAACTCGTGCTGTTGCGAGATCCACTGGCGCGGGCGTGGGCCTCGGTTCCGGGCGTCAGAAGCCTGGCGGGCCCCGAGTTGCTGCGCGAAGAGTTCATGCGTGAAGGCGCCTCGCCCGCGCTGCTCGTCGGCGCCGAGCGCGAATACGAAGCGGCACCCAGCGCGGTGACGAGCTGGCACCGGCCCCGCCCTGACCTTGCCGAGGTCGAGCTGACCCTCGAGCAGGAAAACCTGCTCGTGGTCGCAGAGCAGTGTGCGCGCGGGTGGACGGCGACGGTCGATGGGCAGGCAACGCCCACCGTTCGCGTCGATGGAGGACTGTGCGGGGTCAAGGTGGCCGCGGGAACGCACGCGGTGCAACTGCGTTACTCGCCTCCGGGCTGGCCCTGGGCCTGGCTCGTCTTCGCGTTGGGTGCTCTGGGCTGCGCGCTCGTCTGGGTGCGTACGAGGAGGCCTCGATGATCATGCTGCAGCCTGAGCCGAAGTGGAGCCGCACCGAACAGCTTCAGGAGAAAAAGCGCCGCCAGGCGCTTGCGCCCCACGTCATGCTCTTCGAGTCGAAGGCGTGCGGCGGCCGCGCGTGGACCGCACCGTCGAAGTGGCCGACACCCAGGAGGCCGTGCGGCAGTTGGTGGCGCCTGGGTTTGACCCCGCGCACGTGGCGACGCGCGAAGGCGGTGAGCCGCTCCCACCGCTCGCGTCGACCCCGGTCGTCGTCTCGCAACGAACGCTCGCCTCGCAGCTCACGCTCACCGTGGACCCGCGCGCACAGTGGGCTCTGGTCGTGATCAGCGAGAGCTGGGCGCCGGGGTGGAGGGCCTTCGTCGATGGGGTCGAGCGGCCGGTGGAGTTGCTCGACGGCACGCTGCTGGGCGTGGCGGTGCCACCGGAAGGTCGTGCCATCACGCTGCGCTATGAAGAGCCGCTGGCCACCACGGGCTTTGCCGTCTCGATGGCCACAGCGCTGCTTCTGTTGCTGCTGGGCCTGCGGGCGCGTCGAAGATCGCTGCCCCGCGAGGCAAAGCCGTGAAGAGACGCCGGGGCTTTCTGTTTCAGACTAGGTTTCGCCGTTGTCTCGAGCACATGGTCGTGAGGTTTCTACGGTGAACATCTGGAGGGAAGTGGCCCGCGCGCGCCACGTACGTTGGGCGCAGTTGATGGGGTGGCTGCTCGCCGCCGCAGTGGCGATCAAGTCGACCGGCATCGATCCCCAGCCGTACGAAGCCCTGCTGCCGCCTTTGTCGGTGGGCCTCTTCGGCGCATTCCTGACGCTGCTCATCATCGGCTGGCGCAGCTTTTTCCGCGAGCTCGGCCTGGTGTTCGGGGTCGCCCTCGCCTCTGGAGCGGTCTGGGCCTTCGGCTTTCCGACCTCGTGGCAAGAGGCCACGTGGCCGACCGCGCTGGGTACCTGCCTGGGCGTGGGCAGTTTGTTGGTGCTGGGCCTCAACGCGCGGCGCGCAGGCCCAAGAGGTGAGGCGGCGCGCGAGGCCCTGCCGCTGGCCCTCGCGCTCACCGGCGCTTCGTTGGTGATCGCCTTCTTCACCACCCTCACGGTGGCCGTCTTTCCCCGCACTCTCGACGCGTACGCCTTCGCCGCGGACGCCGCGTTCGGGGGCCACCTCGACTACGCGCTGGGCCGTCTGCTGCAGGCCGCTCCGCCGCTGCAGGTGATCGCGAGCCTGGTCTATCAATCGTCGCTGGCGGCGCTGGTCTTGCTGTTCGCGCTTCAGTGGCGAAAAGGCCAGGAGGTGCCCGTCGACGCGCTCTCCGCCGGCCTGATGGTGACGCTGCTGGGCGTGGGTCTGTACTTCGTCTTCCCGGTGGTGGGCGCCGTCTACCTGTGGCCCTCGCTCTTCCCGCTTTCCCCTCCGCTCTCGGTGCCGCTGGGCCCGCTGGCCGTGCCCGCCTTTCTCCCCGCGGCAGATTCGACGGTGCTGGGCTCGCTGGCGCGCAACTGCATGCCGTCGTTGCACTTCGCCTGGGCCCTGCTCGCGTACTGGCACACCCGGGGAATGGGCCGCGCGATGCGGGGTCTTTCGCTGGGCTGGGTGGCGCTGACCGGCGTGGCGACGTTGGGCTTTGGCTACCACTACCTCGTCGACCTGGTGGTCGCCGTCGCCGTCGCCGCACTCGCGCAGGCGCTCTGTTTCCTCCCCGGGCCGGCGCGCTCGCGGGCCTTGCTCTTCAACGGGGCGGCCGCGGTGTCGTGGCTGGTGCTCATCCGCTTCGGGGGCGGCGTGCTGCAGGTGCCCGGGGTCGCCTGGGGGTTGACGCTGCTCACGGTCATCGGCGCGTTCATGACCGAAGCGCGGGCCTGGCGCGAGGCGCTCGCCCACCGGCCGGCACCTGCCCCGGCTGCAGAGCTGCCGTCGCGCGGGCTGGGACTGCTCCCCGGAATCTTCTTCATCTCGGGCGCAGCAGCGCTGGTCTACGAAGTGGTCTTCGCGCGCAAGCTGGGCCTCGTGTTCGGCAACACCGCCACCGCCAACACCACCGTGCTGGCGACCTACATGGGCGGCATGGCGCTCGGCGCGTGGCTGGGCGGCGTGGTGGCGGTGCGCAGCAAGCGCCCCTTGATGCTCTACGCCGGGGCCGAGCTGCTGGTCGGGCTGTATTGCGTCATCTCGAGCCCGCTGTTCGATGCGGTGCGCGCGTTGTTCATCACCGTCGCCACCGGCAGCGACGCCGGCTCGCCCTGGTTGGTGGGTCTTCAAGTCGCGCTGGGGGCGCTGGTATTGTTGCCCCCCACGGTGTTGATGGGCGCGACCTTGCCGCTGCTCGCGCACGAGCGCCGGGTCGAAGATCGCGACGGCAGGGTGGCGGGCCTGCTGTACGCGGCCAACACCATCGGCGCCGCGGTGGGCGCCTTGACGACGGGTTACCTGCTGCTGCCCACCCTTGGCGTGAGCAACTCCACCTCGATCGCGGTGGCGGCGAACCTGTTGGCCGGATTGCTCGCCTGGCGCCTCGCCACCCGTGCCGCTCCCGTCACCCCGGCAGCCCCCGAGCGGGAGAGCAGCGCCGCGACCCCCTCGGTCAAACACCAGCGCGTTGGCTTATTGGTGCTGGGCATCGGAGGCATCGGAACCCTCGCCCTCGAGTCCGTCGCCATTCACCTGCTGGCGACCGTGGTGGGTTCGAGCGCCTACGCATTCACCCTGATGCTCTTCGCCTTCCTCATCGGGCTGGGAGGCGGTTCGGCGGTGGGCAACCGGCTGCTCCGGCGAGGCGGCGATGCGCTCTCTTTGCTCGGGGCCCTGCAGGTGGGCAGCGCGTTGAGTGTGCTGCTGGGGGTCTTTTTCTGGGAGGCCGTGCCCGGCTACTTCGCAGGCTTCGATGGCTACCCGCTGGCGAACACCTTCGGCGCGCGTGAATTCATTCGACTGGGCGTGTGCCTCGTCGCGCTGCTGCCGCCCACCTTCTTCATCGGCGCTTCGTGGCCGGTGGCGATGCAGTGCGCGAGCGCAGCCGAGCCGGAGAAACGCGGGCGGGCGGTCGGCAGGGCGATGGCCATCAACACCCTGGGCAACATCGCAGGCGCGCTGCTCGGCGGCTTCGTTGCGATTCCGTTGCTGGGTTCGTTGCGCAGCCTGCAGGTGGTGGCGGCGGCATCCGCAGGGCTGGGGCTGCTGGCGCTCTGGCAGGCGGGCACCGTGGCCCGGCCCCGGCTGGCCGTGGCTTTCGCAACGGTCGCGCTGCTCTTCGGAGCGCAACCCGCCGACTTCGATTGGACCCGGTTGGCCTCGGGCGCGAACGTCTACTTCCAGCCGACGCACTGGGGAACGGTCATCGATCGCGCGGAGAGCCTCGCTGGCGGCATCACCACCGTGACCCGGCTGCCCAACGGCACGAGGTATTTGCTGACCAACGGTAAATTTCAGGGCACCTACCCCGGAGAAGAGCTCAAGGCGCAGTACGGCATGAGCCTGGTGCCGTTGCTGCACACCTCGGCACGCGATCGAGCGGTGATCATCGGCTATGGCACGGGTGCCTCAGCGCTGGCCGCGCAAGAAGCAGGCTTCGCGAAAGTCGACGTCATCGATCTCACGCGCGACATCGTCAAGCTGGCCGACAGCTATTTTCCCGAGTGCAGCGGGGGTGTCTCGTCGCGGCCCAACGTGCAGATGCACTACACCGACGGCCGGAACTTCCTCGGGCTGAGCCGGGACAAGTACGACCTCATCGGCCTGGAGATCTCCTCCATCTGGTTCGCCGGGGCCGCCACGCTCTACAACCGCGAGTTCTATGCGTTGGCCAAAGAGCGGCTCAGTGAACGCGGCGTGCTGCAGCAATGGTTTCAGCTTCACCATCTCTCCCGGCTCGACCTGCTCTCCATCTTCGAGACGCTGCGCGCCGAGTTCGGGCAGGTGTGGGTGTACGTGACGGGTGGCCAGGGCGTGCTGGTCGCCTGCAACGGTGAGTGCGCCCCTTCGCCTGACAAGGCGCAGTTGATCAAGCAGACCCCCGCGCTCGCCCGCAACCTGGCGCTGTGGGGAAACCTGGAAGAGCTCCAGAAGACGCGCATGCTCTCGCCTGACGCGTTCGAGACGATGCGGGCCGACGCCGAGCGGGGGGGCATCGTGCTGGAAGACTTGATCTCGAATGATGACAACCTGCTGCTCGAGTACGCCACGCCCCGAGCCAACGTGCGCGACGGCACGGCCACCGGCATGGCCAACATCGACATGCTGCTGCGCTTTTCGCGAGAAGCGCACAACCTGACACCTTGAGCGTCACGCCCAGGCGAAGGTGGCTCGACGCGCTCTCGCTCCTGGGGCTGTTCGCCTCGTTGCTGGCCGCCACGTGGATGCGCTGGCCTGACGCGCTGGTCGACTTCTGGCGTAACCTCTACATCCCCTGGCGGCTGAGTGAAGGCGCGTTGCTCTACGTCGACGTGGCCGATTGGTACGGCCCACTCGCGCCGATGGTGACCGCGGCCGCGTTCTCACTCTTCGGGCCCGGTCTCGACGTGCTGGTCGGGCTCAATGCCCTCGTCGCCCTCGGCTGCCTGTTCACCTTGCACGCGGCGCTGCTGCACGTGGGCGATCGCCTCTCAGCCTGGGTGGGCAGCGCCGTGTTCGTGCTCGTCTTCTGCTTCGGCCAGTACACCATGCTGGGCAACTACAACTTCATCACCCCCTACGTTTCGCAGGCGACGTGGGGCTTCCTCGGAGTGCTGCTCACGCTCAAGGGCGCCCTGGCCAACGCGAAGGAAGAATCACCCCGCGCGTGGTTGCTCGCTGGAGCAGGGCTCGCCATCGCCTGGCTCTCCAAGGCAGAGACGTTGCTCGCCGCGGCGGTGGTGGTGGTCGCGCTCACCGCGCTGCGGCGCCGCCTGCCCCCGCTTCGTTTCTTCCTGGGCTTTGCGCTGGTGGGCGTGCCGGTGTGGTTGCTGCTTTCCGTGGAAGGAGGCTTCGTCTACGGCCTGCGCGCCTTCAATCAGGTCATCACCTTCACGCTCTCGCCCGACGTGCGCGCGACGCTCGCCGCGGTGCCCATCTTCGCCACCGATCTCGGCACCGACGCGCCGTTGAGCAACCTCTTCGCTCACGCGAGCCGGGGCGCGGCGTTGCTCGGCGTGATGACCCTGGTCGCTTTCGCACCCCGGGCCTTTCAACGCGCACCCCGCGTGACGGTGGTGATGGGGGTCTTGCTCGCCGTCGCGCTGGTGGGCCTGACCGATTGGCTGCGGGTGGGCCGCGCGCTGATGGTGCCTGCGCTGCTGACCTGCGCGGGTGCGAGCGCAGCGCTGCTCCGGGGAGAAAAGAAGTGGGCGCCCTTGTGGCTCCTCTCGCTCGCCGCGCTGGCGATGCTGGCGCGCATGGCGCTCAACGTGCGGGTCTTTCACTACGGCTTCACCATGGCGGTGCTCGCTTCGATGCTGGTGGTGCACCTGCTCGTGTTCGAAGCGCCCCGGCTGCGCATGACGCCGCCTGTGGGTCTGCCCTTCGCCGTCAGTGCGCTGGTGCTGGCCGGCAGCGCGCGGCTCACCCTGCACAGCCTCGAGCAGCATGGGGCCAAGACCGTGACGGTGGGCACGGGCCGCGATGCCTTCACCGCCTTCGCGCCGGAGCATCAACGCCACCCCGGGTTGGTCAATGAAATGCTCGCCGCGGTGGAGCAGTACACACCCGGTGCGAAGACCCTGGTGGTGTTCCCCGACAGCGCAGCGGTGAGCTACCTGGCCCGGCGGCCGAGCCCGATTCCCGAGTTCGAGTTCAACCCGGTCTCGCTGGGTTTCTCTGGCGTCGGCCCGGTGTTGCTGAAGCTGCAGGCCCACCCGCCCGACGTGGTGCTGCTGTGCAGCTACGATCTGCGCTCCCACGGCACGCCCTTCTTCGGCGCGAATGACGCGAGCGGCCGGGCCATCGCCGCGTGGGTGAAGGCAAACTACGTGAAGGTCGCCTCCGGTCCACCGGGGCCGCTCTCCGTCACCGGCCACACCTGGGATTTGCTCGCCCTCCGAACGCAGGTGACGCCGTGATTCCATCGAGACGAACGATAGGGCTCACCGCCGTGGTGGTCATGCTGCTCGCGATCGCCGCGCGGCTCTCGCGCGCGTTCGCCGTCTTTCAAGAAGAAGAGATTGTCCCGCTCGATGGCGACTCGGTGCGCCACCTCTTTCGCATGCAGGCGGCGGCGCGTGATGGGCTGTCCGTGCCGTCGTTCGATCCCTGGGTGAACTGGCCGCATGGCGCTTTCGAGCCGTGGGCGCCGGGCTTCGACGTGGTGGGTGCGCTCCTGATGTTGCCGTTCGGCGCCGACACCAGCGCGGGCAAGCTGGCGGCCTGCCTGTTCCCGGTGTTGCTGGGTCTGGGCGTGGTGGCGCTCACGGCGAAGGCGGCTCAACGCCTCGATCTCGCGCCGGTGCCCGCTTGGAGTGCGGCGCTGGTCGTGGCGCTGGCGCCGCAACTGGTGGTCTCTTCGTTCTTCGGCCGCACCGATCATCACGTGTGGGAGGCGTGCACGCTCCTGGGGTTGACGGTGTGGATGCTCTCACCGCAACGCTCCGAGCTTGCGGGCGCGGCGCTCGTTTTCTTGGCGATGTGGGGTTTCGACGGAGCGCCGCTGTACGTGGCGTTGATCACCGTGGCACTGGCCATCGGCGTACTGGTGAACCCTGCACCGCGCCTGTGGGGCTCGGGTGCGCTCGCGCTCGGGATGGGCAGCGTGCTGAGCGCGCTCTCGTACCTGCCGACGCTGCTGCAGCACCACGCGTGGTGGACCTTCAAGCGGCCCTCGTTGCTCCAGCCCGCGCTGGTGGCGTTCGCGGCGCTTGGCCTCGTATGGGTGGTGCTGGCCTGCCAACGTGTCGGCGCTGAACTTCGCCGGCGCGTGCTCGCGCTCCTCGCGGTCGGCGCAGCGCTCGTGCTGGCGATCGCCGCGTTGCCCCCGTTGCGGCACCAGGTGCTCGCGGGCCTCGAAGAATGGCTCGCGAAGAGCGACCCCTGGCTCGCTTCCGTCGCGGAGTTCGAGCCGATGCTCGCGGCCCCGCACGGATTCTCCCGGCTGCAGCAGTCCTTCGGCCTGTGGGTGTGGGCGGCGCCGGTGCTATTTCCGCTCGGGCTCGTGCTGCTGGTGCGGGCGCGTGGTGCGAAGGGCGTGCAGTGGGCTGTGCTCGCAGTCGGCACCGCTGCGCTGGCCCTGCTGCAGATGCGCTTCGGGCGGGTGACCATTCCTTTCGTGGCGTTGACCTGCGTCGCCGCGCTCGTGGAAGCGCCCCGCTCGTGGAAGTCGCCCCGGGCTGGCCTGCTGGTGCCCGCGCTCTGCCTGGCAGCGGTGTTGCTCGATGCGCGAGCGCGCGCGTTCCTGGTGCCGCGTGAGCCCGAGGGTGTGAGCCCCATCGTCGAACTCTCCCTCGCGCTGCGCAGGTTGGAGCCGGTGCACGCGGGCAAAGGCGTGTTGGCGAATTGGGAACACGGCCACTTCATCGAGGCGCTCGGGCAACACCCCGTGCTGGTCAATGGGTTCGGCTCGTACTCGTCGGCGGAGGGCTACGAGCTGAGCCGCACGTACTGGAGCGGCAGCGTGGAGGCGATGGACGCGATGTTCACAGCACGTCAGCTCGGCTGGTGGATCGACGGTGCGCAGAACTTCCTCGGTCGAAGGCTCGGTGAGCGGGCGCTCTTCGTCGAACGCGAGGGCAAGCCGGTGCTCGAGGGAAAGACGGTGCGCGAGTGGCCGCTCGCTGCGAGCCTGTTCGGTGGCTCCGGAGATTCGAACCGGCGGGTGCCCCACCTGGCGCACTTCTGGCCGAGAGCCGCGAGCACCAGCGCGACGGTGGACATCGGGATCAAGCTGCCCGACCTCTGGTTGTTCGAGCGCGTGGAAGGCGCCGTGGTGGAAGGCGTCGCCTCGCCGCAGAGCGTGGTGAGCGCAGCGCTCGTGCTGGGTGAACGGCTCCCCTACACCGCGTGGACACAGGCCGACGCGCAGGGTCACTACGAGCTGCGCCTGCCGATTCCGAATGGTGTCACCGGCCCCGGGCTCAGCACGAGCGCGCAGTGGACCCTCACCGTCGACGGCGTGGCCTCGCCTCTGGCCGTCAGTGAGGACGAGATACGTTCGGGCCAGCACCTGCGCCACTGAGCGATTCGCCACGAGGCCGCGCCCACTGCACTTCCATCGTCATGACCCGCACACGCGCACCCAGGCAGCGGCAGACCAGGGTCGCAAGGCCGCACACGCCTCGTCGGGCTGCTGCCTCACGGCATCCACGAGCAGCCGCTCGCCGTCTTTCCAACCGGCCTCGAGCCGCAGCAGCCCCACCAGGATCTGCGCCGTGACGCTGCGGTCGAGTCGCCAGGCCCGCTCAGCGGCATCGAGCGCCAACTCGCGCTTTCGAAGCCGGGTCGTCTGAGCAAGCGCAGACCAACTCACCGCGTCGAAGGGGCACTGATCGGCAGCGGACCGTGCCCACAGCTCACCACGCTCCGGCTCCCCGAGTTCGGCCGCGAGCAATGCGCCATTCTGCAGCGCCTCACACCGGTGCGAGCTCTGCGCCAGGCCCGGCGTGAGCAGCGCCCGCTCAATGGCCTGCAGCGCCACCCGGCGATCTTTCGCCGCTCGAAAGCGAAGCAAATGTGCGTCGACGGCCGGCCTGCCCCGGTCGACCAGACACGCCGGGTCTTCATCGGTCTCCGCCCACAGATTCTCTTCGTCGAGCCACAGCGCACTTCGCGCCGCGCTCGTCAGGGTCAGGCCGAGCACGGCGCCCACCACGATGATCATCCGGGGGCGTTTGGACATGCGATCCAACAACGACGCGAGCACGAGGCACACGCCGAACACAGCCGCGTACAGGTAGCGATCCGCCATCACCGCGGGGAAGGGCACCAGGTTCGACGCGGGCAGCAGGCAGGCGAAGTACCAGGCGACCCCGAACTTCAGCAGCGGCTGCTTGCGCCACCACCAGACCAGCGCGGCCACTCCCGTCAACACCACCACCGCGCCCCACAACCGGGCATCACTCAGCCCGGTGGGCGGCTCGAAGCAATAGATCAACCTGAAGGTCGACGGCACCAGCGCCTGCTTCAGGTATTTGACCTGCGCCCACGCGGCGAGCACGACGTGGGAACTCCAGCTGCCACCGTGCGGCTCCACCACCGCGGCGTTCGCTTTTCCAATCAACACAAACTGCAACAAGAACAAGCCACTGATTACGACGAACCCGCTGAGCCGCTGCGCGATGAGCCGCCAAGGCGTCGGCGTTGCCACCCATCGCTCCATGCCCAGCAGCAGCAGCGGCAGGCTCAGGGCCATCGACTTCACCAACAGGGCCCCGATGAACAAGAGCATCGAGAGCGGGAGCAACCACGGCCGCGTGTGTTCGCGGAGACGGGCGAAGACCAGCAGAGTGCCGAAGAGAAACGCCGTGTACATCGGGTCTTTCAGGCCCGACGCCCACACCACCGACTCGACGTGAATCGGGTGTGCCGCGAAGAGCAGCGCGGCCACCAGCGCGGTGAAGCGCGAGAGCCCCAACGCCGACGCGAGCCGCAGGGCCAACACGCTGGCCACCACGTGAAAGCCCAACGAAGCGAGGTGGTACGGCAGGCCCCACGTCTCCCAGCGCTGAAAGACGAGCCAGTACACCGTGTCGCGCAGCGGAAAGAACTCGACGAACTGCCCGTTCCAGGCGCGGCTGCTGTCCCACACCGCGACGAGCCCGGCCCACCCCGGGCGGCCCAGCAGCTCGGTGTTGCGGAAGATGTAGAGCGAGTCGTCGTAGCGGATGAGGCCGCCCGGCATGCCCGGGCCGAACGCCACCACGCACACCAGCACGAGGAGCGCGTCGAGCCACCACTGACGCGAAGGGGCTGGCGACTTCACTTCTTGAGCTTCACGAGCAACGGCACGCCTAGCCCCGCGGGGATGGGTACGTCGACGTGGCCCGGCTTTCCACCGCGCAACAGATCGTAGCGGATGACGTCGCCCGGCTTGAGCGCGCGCAGTGACTGGGCCACCTTCGCCGTCTCACCGGCTGCGATGCCGTTGACCGAGGTGATCAGATCGCCGCCGAGCTGAACGTGATTGCCGCCCACCTCTGAGCTGACCGCGCCCGCGCGCAGGCCGGCGACTTCAGCGGGGCTGGCGGGCCGAACGGTCTCAACCAGGAAACCCGCCTCGATGGGCCAGTTGAAGATCTCCGCGATGTCGCGCGGAATGAAGCGCAGGCCAACACCGATGTACGGCAGGGCTTCATCGAACAACCGCGTGCGCACGGTGGCGCTGGGGACGGCGAAGTTGAGCCCCACGCTGCCGCCGCTCTGGGAGAGCATGAAGCTGGCGATGCCCACCACCTCGCCCTTCTCGTTGAAGAGAGGCCCGCCTGAGTTGCCCTGGTTCAACGGCACGTCGGTCTGCACCAGGTGTTTGGGCATCAGCCCCGGCCGGTCGTTCGTTCGCAGCGCGCTCACCACGCCGGCCGTCAAGGTGTGCTCGAGGCCGTAGGGCGCGCCGATGGCGAAGAGCCGCTGGCCGGGCTTGAGCGCGTTGGAATCACCCAGCGTGGCCACCACCGCTTTGGGCGGCGTGGAGTCGACCTTGAGCAGAGCGATGTCTTCGGTGCGCGAGAGCGAGACCACCTTCGCGCTGGCCTTGAAACCATCGGCCCAGTGCACCTCGATCATCTCGGCGGACTCCACCACGTGCGCGGCGGTGACCACGAACCCTTCGCCGTGCACCAGCACACCCGACCCGGTGACGATGGCCACCACCATCACCGCGCCGCGGTCATTCTCGGTGAGCGTCTTGGTGCCCACCCGCACCGTGACCACCGACGGGTCGACTTTCGCGAAGAGCTCCTCGAGGGGAACCGCCGTGCTGACGAGAGCGAGGAGCGCGAGGTTGAGCATCGAGCGAAGTGAAGCCGGAAAGCCGGCTCCATGGACAGAAATGTTGCCCACCAACCGTTCGCATCGAGAGCAGTCGAGGGGCCGCGTGCTGCGCGAAGGAGAGGTACTCCCTCGACTGCTTTCCTCAGGAACAGCCCACACCGTTCGCATCGAGCGAAGTCGAGATGCCACTTGCCGCGCGAGGCGGAAGTGCTCCTTCGACTTCGCTCAGGAGGACCGG
>JAYVFP010000012.1:0-20160 GCA_043773025.1 Archangium sp. | reverse complement strand
CAACCGGTCCTCCTGAGCGAAGTCGAAGGAGCACTTCCGCCTCGCGCAGCAAGTGGCATCTCGACTTCGCTCGATGCGAACGGTGTGGGCTGTTCCTTCAGCAGTGGCATCTCGACTGCGCTCGATGCGAACGGTGGTCTGCTTCGCCCCGCAAATACCCCCGCGACTGCTCTCGGGGGGAACGGGGGTGGTGGTGCTATGTCACCCGCTGCTCATGCGCTGCCTTCGCGTCGTCCCGCTCGTCGTCACGCTTCTCCTCGCTGGGTGTGTCCGGCGCACCGTCTCGCCCACTGAGGCGCTCGAGAACGCCGCCTCCAACGCGGGGCACAACCCGAGCGCCTCCGTGCTCGCGCTCGCCGCCTTCCACGCGCTGTTGATGGAAGGTGACGCGAAGAAGGCGGGCACGCTCTTCGACGACGCGATCGCGAAAGACTCGAGCCAGCCCCTCGCGCTCACCGGTCAAATCCTGATGGCGCAGCGCCTGGCGCTTCCGCAGAAGGCGCTCGCCGCCGCGCTCGATTTGATCGAACGCAGCCCCAACCACCCGCTCGCTCCCGTCGCCGCGCGCGTGGTGCTCGACACCACCGGCCTCGCGAAGAGCACCTCGACCCTGGTTCGTGAACGCGCGCCCCTGTTGCTGGCAAAGAAGCAACAGCCCGACACCGCTCACCTGCTGCGCAGCGCGCTGGCCAACGCGTACCTCGACAGCGATGAGCTCTCGCTCCACACCACGGTGTTGGCTCAGATGGGCGTGCCCACCTCGGGCACCATCGTGGGCCCGTTTTCCCCGTGGCATCTGCTGTCGACCGCCGAGCAGACCGCACCCGAGAAGACCGGCTCGCTCGAGCAGCTCGGCAACGGACCCTTCGGTGCACTGACCGCCCGCGTGGTGCGTTTTGCCGACGGCCGCATCTCGCTCGCCGGTGAGCCGCCGACCGGTGACATCTATCTCTACGCAGTCGACCTCACCGTGCCGCAGCGGGGCACCTTCGTGCTGCGCACGGTCACCTCGATGGATCACGTCGCGTTGATCGACGGCACCACGGTGCTGACGCGGCTGACCTCGAAGCGCACCGCCAGCACGTCGACCACGCAGCGCTTGAAGCTCGAGGCCGGCACGCACCGGCTGATGGTTCGCATGGCGCGCGAGAATCAGGCCGGCAACCTCACCGTCGCGCTGCACACGCTCGATGGTTCCCCCGCGCCGTTCACCTTCGCTCCTGCGCAGGGCGCAGCGCCCGCGTGGGGTGGGGTGACGGTTGATACCGAGCGTGAGGGCCTCTTCTCTTCGGCCGAGTCGGTGCGGCTCGCGTTGGAAGGTGACTTCGGCGACGCCCTGGCCCGTTACCTCGCCGCGCGTGATGCGCTGGGCCGCGATCGCGACGGTGCACGGGGTCTGCTCGCCGCCCTTCCTTCGAACGTCGATGGTCCCGCGGTCGCCGTGTTGCGCGCTGACGTCTTTCTGCAAGACCGCACCGTGCCCACCCGGGTGGCTCGTGGGCGCGCCACGCGTGAGCTCGAAGCGGCGCTGGTGAAAGATCCCGGCTTCGTCGCCGCGAAGATGGTCACCGCTCAGCTCGCGCTCGACGATGGTCGCCAAATCGACGCACTCGAGCAGGCCCGCGCCGCACGTGATGCCCACTCGCCTCCCGGAGCCCCGGTGCTGCAACTGATCGCCCGCGTCGAGCTGGCGCTGGGTCTCGATGCAGCCGCCGCCTCCACCTCGCGTGATGCCGAAGCCGCCCTGCCGGGGAGCTGTGAGGCGCTCTTGCTCCAGTACGACGTGGCGCGGCGGCGTGACGCGGTGGCCGAGGGTGACGCGCTGCTCGCGAAGACCACGCACTGCAGCGGCGCCTTGTACCGCTCCGGTGAGCACCTGCGTTCGCGCGGAGAGCTCGAGGGCGCCATCGCCCAGTGGGAGGCCCTGCTCGCGCGCGATGAAGGCCAGGTCTCCATCGCGACCTCGCTCTCTTCGCTCTACGTCGCTCAGAAACGGTTCGACGACGCCGTGAAGTTGCTCACCTTGCTGCGCACGCAGTGGCCGCGCAACGCGTCGATTCCCAAGACCCTGGGCGACGTGCTCGAGATGGCCGGCCGTCACCCCGAAGCCCTCGCGGCCCGTGAAGTCGCGCTCGCCCTCGATGGCGCGGATCTCCCCCTGCGCCGTGCGCTCGCGCGCGCGAAGACCGGCAAGGAGCTGCTCGAGGAGTACGCCATCACCACCGAAGAGGCGCTCAAGTCGTACGAGGCGGCGCCCGGCAGCGAAGACGCCACCAGCAGCTTCGTGCTCGACGCGGCGGCGATTCAGGCGTTCCCCGACGGCACCATGGTCGATCGGGTGCACATCATTCAGAAGGCGCTCGATCAGCAGGGCGTGCAAGACGTGGCAGAGGTCGAGATTCCCCAGGGCGCCACCGTGCTCACCCTGCGCACCATCAAGCCCGACGGCCGCTCGCTCGAGCCTGAGAACATCGAAGGCAAAGACGTGATGTCGCTGCCCGGCGTGCAGGTGGGCGACCTCGTCGAGTACGAGTACCTGTTGGCGCACCCCTCGCGCGGTCCCGGTCAACCCGGCTTCACCGCCTCGGCGTTCTATTTCCAGGTCGCACGGCAGCCGAACGCGCGCTCGAGCTACGTGGTGATCGCCCCCAAAGGCAGCGGCATGGAGGTCGACGCGCACAACGTTCAGGCGCCCAAACCCCGCGTGGAAGGCGACGTCGAGGTGCTGCGTCACGAAGAGCGCCGCGTGCCGCCGTACATCCCCGAGCCGCTCGGGCCGCCCAGCGCCAACGAGTGGTTGCCCTTCGTGTCGGTGGGCTCAGGCCAGCGGGGAAACGAAGGCGTGGTGCACGCGTACGCCGACGCCTTCCTCGAGAAGGGGCTCATCACCTGGGAGGTCGAGGCGTTCGCGCGGGAAGCGGTCAAAGGCCTCGAGGGCAAACCGCTGGGTCTCGAGGCGGTCAAGGCGGTCTACGCGGCGGTGCAGCAGAAGTTGTCGGGCCGTGATGCGGGGCTCTCGGTGTCGGCGGCTGCTTCGGTGGCGCAAGACCGCGGGAGCCGGGTGTGGCTGCTCAAGGCCTCGCTCGACGCGCTGGGCTTCGATGCGCGCCTGGTCGCGGTGCGCGCGTTCACGGCGGATCCCGCGCCGTACCTGTTTCCGAATGAAGGGCTGCTTCCGTACATCTGCTTGCGGGTGAACCTGCTGGGCAGCGACGCGGTGTGGCTCGATCCGCTCGTGCGGTTCGCCCCGTTTGGTGAGCTGCCCGAGTTCGCGCTCGGTGGGCTCGAGGCGTACGTGCTGCCTGAGTCGGGCAAGCCGATGGAGAAGCTCAAGACGCCCGACCGCAGCACCCGCCCGGGCAAGACGGTGGTGCTCGACTTCAAGCTCGACGCCGAAGGCCAGCTCTCCGGCAAGGGCGTCGAGACGTACACCGGCTTCGAAGCCGCGCAGCTCGCCGAGGCGCTCGAGTCGCTCTCGCCTGATCAACGTGATCAAGCGCTGCAGTCGGCGCTCTCGCGGTACTTCGGTGGGGCGGATCTCTCGAAGCTCCAGGTGGACGCGAAGCGTGACGTCGGTGCGCCGGTGATCGTCTCGTACGAGTTCGTCGCGCGGCGTTTTGGCCGGGTGGAGGCGCCGGGCCGGATGATCGCAGCGTCGCTGACCTATCCGCTGATGGTGGGCCGCCGGTTCCTCGCCGTGCCCAGCCGCGTGACACCGCTGTTCATCGACGCCAGTGAAGCGAACTCGACCAAGGCGACGCTGACGTTGCCGCCGGGTTGGGTGCTGCGCAGCCCGGTGGGTGAAGTGAAGCTGTCTGGGCCGTCAGGTGAGTACGTGCGCAAAGAAGTGCAGCAGGGCGACACGGTGAAGGTCGAAGAGGAGTTCCGAATCACCCAGAGCCGCATCGCGCCCAGGAAGTACGACGCGTTCGCGCAGTTCGCGGGTGAGGTCGACCTGGTGCAGCAGCGAGACCTGCTGTTCGAGAAGAAGTGAAGCCGAGGGCGGGGCCCTTCTTACAACTGGGTTACTGAATCACCCGACTTGCGAAAGGGCCTTCAGCAGATTATCGGCTGATCAGCAGATGGCCACGCATTCCCACCCCCACGCAGCGCCTCCAGACACCGTGGGGCAGATCCTCTCCGCCGTGTGCGCAGTTCACTGCGTCACCATGCCCCTCTTCATGACCGTCGCTCCCGCCGCCGCCTCGGTGCTCGGGGGCGCGCACCCGGTGTTGTTGCTGCTGGTGATCGGTGTGGCGGTCTGGTCGTTCATCCCCGGGTACCGCTGCCATCAGAGCCGCCTGGTCGCGGGCCTCGCGTTTTCGGGCATCAGCCTGCTGGCGGTCGCTGCGTTCCTGCTCCACGGCAACCTCGTGCTGGAGACCATGGTCAGCCTGCTGGGCGCGACGGTGATGATGACGGCGCACTGGCAGAACCGGAAGCTGATGCGCGAGGCCCACGCGCACTGATGCGACGCCGCACCCGGCCCGCTGAGTTGCCGGATGTTCGTGATGGGCTGACGCACACCGAGCGCATCGTGTTGACCACGCTCCACGAGCTGCAGCAGCACCGCGGCGGTCGAAGCGTTCCGACGATGGAACTCTCCGGGCGGGTGGTCGAGAAGGTCGACCTGAGCCAGGCAGCGCTGCAGGCGATCCTCTCGCGGCTCGCCGGCCGCTGAAGTCTCCCTCTCCCTGTGGAGACTGTTGAAGTACGCCCTCGACTGCTCTCGGGGCGAACGGATTTCGGCCGGTTCCGTTCGTGCCGAGCGGAGTCGAGGCACCTATTTCACCAGTCTCCTTCGCAGGGCGAGGGGGGTCAGTTCGAAAAGTCAGGCGTCCACGAGAAGCCGAACAACACGCGGAACGCCGGAATACCCGGCGCCTTGCCGATGCCCGGGCCGCCGAGCAGCGAAAGCTCGAACTGCTTGGCGATGGTGTAGCGAACCGCGGCCAGCACCTCGACTGACACACCCGTCTGCGTGAACGGCGCCGTCACCCGGCCCGCGAGCTCCGCGTGAATCGGTAGGCCGCGCGTCGACACCACCAGCGCGCCTGAGAAATGAGAGCCGACCTCATCACGCACCATCGGGCTCGCCGGGCTCAGCACCTGGCTGCCGCGAATGAGCACGCCGAGCT
This sequence comes from Archangium sp., assembly GCA_043773025.1. Lineage (GTDB taxonomy): Bacteria > Myxococcota > Myxococcia > Myxococcales > Myxococcaceae > Archangium_A. Next base: position 15,022 of record JAYVFP010000012.1, on the reverse strand, counting down.
CTGCGCCCAGCCGCACCGGGCCCAACGCGCGCCCCAGCCCGAGCTTCGGCGCGAACGAGACACCCACGCCCGGATCCCGCGTGAGCGCGCCCGACGAACCCAGCGGCAGGCCCAGGTGCACTGAGATCGCGAGATCGATGGGCAACTTCTCACCCTGCCGCATCAGCGTGCTGCGCAACGAGAGCCACGGAACGCCGAGCGCCGTCGGCGTCACCGCGTTCACCCCGTAGGCGCTCAGGTCATCGCCGCCTTGCGAGAGCACCACCGGCACCTGCACGCCGGCCTCGAGGTACTCATGAATGCCGAACGCGGCGATGAGGTGCGCGGTCCACCGGCTCGAGACTGCCGCGCCGACCTCGACGCCATCGACCGTGTAGACCAGCGGTCTGTGTTGGTAGTGCCCGAGCAACGAGACCCGCAAGCGCATCGGCCCGAGGCCGTCACCGGTCTGTGCGAGCCAGGTCTCCCGCGCGCCCGCGTTGAGCGTGAGCCGCTCGAGCTCGAAGCCCTGCGCCGACGCGAAAGACGACACCACACAGAGCATCAGCAGCGAGCGCACGAGCGGGCGCTTACTCCAATCTCTTCAACCGGGCATGTTCAGACGACGATGCCTTCCCAGCGCGAGACCCACTTCGTCGGGTGAAACGGAGGAATGGCTTTCGGCGCGAGCAGCGGCGACCCATCTTTCCAGAACGTCTTGAACGCGGGCTTCCCACCCGACGTGTAGAAGTGCGTCAGGTACTTGAAGTCGCAGGTCGAATAGTCCGACAGCCACTGATCGAGATCACCCACGCCCGCCTCGTGAAACAGCTGCATCGAGTACTGGCAGGCCTCGTACTCGTACGCCTGCAGCCGCTTGAGCAGCGCTTCATCAGGGTTCGGGTACAGCTTGTAGCCAAGCTCGCGCGCGGCGGCGTCGGTGTTCCACTGCACGGTGTGACCGAAGAGGTGCGCGATGATGAACAGCGCGCTCTCGATGTCTTCCGCGTAGTCGACGTGAATCTCAGCCCCGTCGAGATCTCCCGTGAACGGGTTCGGCACGTCTTTGATGCGAATGGGAATGCCGTACTTCGTCTCGACGTACTTCTCGAGAATGTTGAACGCGGCGCGAAGCCGCTCTTCTGGGGGAACGCTCATGTTCAATTCGCCGAGAGCAGCTCTTCGACTTCGGAGCGCAGCAGCGGCTCGTCACCGAAACGTTTCCCGGCCTCGAGGATCTCGCCCAGGCGTTTGCGATCCGTCTTCTTCCCGCGGCGCATGATGCGCACCTCGGCGTAGAGCGCCGCGAGCTCAGCGGGCAGCTCGTCGGCCTTGCGCTGACGGGCGAGCGCTTCGCTGTTGCCGGCGGTGAAGCTGTCGAGCGAGCCGAAGTACTCGTCCCACTTCTGGGGATCCGCGGGCCCACCGGCGACTGAGGGGATCGCTTCTGCGACAGCCACGTACGCCCAGGTGGAGACCGGAATCTGCCGGCCATGCAGCCACACGCGGAAGTCGACCACTTCATGGCCCTCGACCACGTAGCCCGACGCCTCGACACCAGAGGCAAACCGAATGGAGAAGCGGCCGCGCGGGGGCAGCTTCTCGTCGCCGATGAGCACCACCGCGTCGATGCGCTTGGGGATCTCGGTGCACTTGCCGTTGGTGCTGATCATCGTGGGGCCGACCAGCTCGATGACCGAGGCCGTCAGACCGGGGCCGGTGTCCTTGCCCGCCCGGTGGATCTCGCGAATCTCGCCGGTGACCTCGATGCTCTCGCCGCCGCGCTTGCGCAGCACCAACTGATTGACCGCGCGGCTGCGCAGCGCCTCGTCGAGGCCGTAGTCGCCACCGCGGATGTACGCGAGCGAGTGCTTGAAGTCGGCCAGGACGTCGTTCAGGTGGCGGAAGTCGCGCGCCACGAACAACTGCGGCTGCATGCGCGTGATGTCGTACGCGATGTTCGCGCACTCGACCGAGAGCGGCAGCTTGCGCACCTCAGGGGTGAAGCAGTGTTCGGCTTCGCCGATGGAAGAGAGCAGGCCCGCGCCGTAGAGCTTGGGGTGATCGACCGTGCCGACCATGCCGTACTCGGCGGTCCACCAGTAGAGGCGGGAAGCGCGCGTCGATTCAGACACGTAGCGCACCGACTTCGCCGCCGCGTCGAGCCGCGCCTGGGCGTGCTCGACGTCATCAGAGGTGGCCATCGGATCTTCTTTGACCACCGACAGGTTGCGAATGCCTTCGAACAGCGCGCGGTCTTCTGCTGACGCGATGGCCTTGAAGCCCACTTCACCGGCGCTCCTCACGTACGCCGCGTAGCCCGCATCAGCGATGATGGGGGCGTGGCCCGCGCTCTCGTGAATGATGTCGGGCGCCGGCGTGTACATGATCGTCTTGTGACTGCGGATGTCGGCGGCGATGGCCAGAATGCCGCGCGCCTGCATCTCGGTGAACACCGCGGGGGGAATGAACCCGCGCACGCCGACGCAGCTCCAGCCCAGCCGCTCGAGCTTCTGGTTCATCGTCTCGAGCCTTGGGATCTCGTCGAGCTCGATGCCCGTCTCGGCCAGCCCTCGCAGGTAGGAAGAATGGGCGCGCGACTCGAGGTGACTCGAGAGCCTTCGCATCACGTGACGCCAGACCGATTGATCTCGTGGCGTGTACGACGCGTAATCCTGCTCAACCACGTAGCGCTGAAGATGCGGTGGGAGTTCGACGCGGGCAGTGCTCATGCTGCTTGACCGTTTGTCACCGTGACCCCAAGTCGGCAAGCCCTGTGCTCCCTCTCCCCGAGGGGGAGAGGGCGGTCGCGGTCGTTTTTTTCGCCGGGCGGAAGTTCAATCCGGGGCCGGTAAATCGGCCTCAGATCCATTTCCACCGCCCCTTCGCTGAAATGTCAGTAGATCCGTGGGTTTACATCAGGCGATCGCCATCATAGGGTGCGGCCGCTGTCAAAAAAGAGACAAGTCGCGACACCCCTGTAGCGTCCGTTTCGGCAGCCCAAGCCTGGAGCCGGATTCCTTGAGTGACGAAAAGCCGGAAGCCCTTCTGAAGAGCGCCCTCGAGAAGATCCTCTATTTCGAGGCTCGCTCGTCGCAGCTCACGAATGACGCCGACACGTCGCGCTCTGAGCTCGAGCGTTTCAAGGCCGACCTCGCCGCCGCTTCCCAACGCGAGATCGAGCTGCGCCGGGTGGTCGCTGAGTTGGAGGTTCGCGTCACCCGCGCTCACTCCGAGCGGGAAGAGACGGCTCGCCTCGCCGACGCGCTTCGCCGTGAACGCGCGGACCTCGTGGGCAAGATGCTCGAGGCCTCGCGCATTCACGGCCTGGAGCAGGGAAGTGGTCTCGACGACTTCGACCTGGGCCAGTTCATCGCGCAGCTCCGCAGCGAAGTGATCGTTCAGCGCGGGGGCACCGCGCCGGTGTTGGTGGGGGCGGCTCCGACCACTTCAGACACGGTCACCGGCGTGGCCAACGAGCTCAAGTCGCAGGGAAGGCTCTCGGTCAGCGCGAACGAGCTCGCCACGCTCACCGGCGCGCGCGAGTTCCCGGGCCGCAGTGAAGAGACGTTGTTCGGCTTCTCGGTGCGCGAGCTCTCGGCGCCCGACGCGAGCGCGCGGGTGCGTGCGGCTGAACGCCTGCAGGCCCTGCGTCATCCCGCGGCGACGCCTGCGTTGGCGACCGCGCTCCACGGTGAATCTGAGCCTACCGTGCAGGTCGCGCTGCTCAATGCCCTCGCCTCGTTGGCGAAGTCAGAAGCACTGCCGGTGGTGATGCCGCTGCTCAGCTCGCGCGCGCCTGAAGTTCGCATCGCGGCGCTCAAGGCGATGATCACCCTCGACGCACCGGCGGCTGCTCCGCACCTGGCCGCGGCGACGAAGGATCCCGACAAGGCGGTGCGCCGTCGCGCGTCGCTGCTGGGCCTGGGCCTGTCGGGCAAAGAAGCGCTCGAGCTCGGCACGCAGGCGATCCGTGACTCCGATGCCGACGTGCGTTCGCTGGCGGCGCTGGTGCTCGGGGCGAGCAACGCCCAGACCGCGCGCCCGCTCTTGATGGAGGCGATGCGCGATGTCGACCTGCGCGTTCGCCGCGCGGCCAGCCAATCGCTCTCGCGCTTGCTGGGCCAGGACGTCACTTCGCTCGTCTGCCTCGATGACGCGCAGCGGCGGCGTGAAGTGCGGCGGTTGTCGACTGTGCCGTCGAAGCCGGTGACCTCGCTGTCTGCGCGCCCCGTGGCGCCCGCGCCGGCCCCTGTTCGAGTGGCAGCCCCGGCTGCGGCTCCCATGGCGGCTGCCCCTACCAGGGCCCGCGTGGCGGTGCTCGAGGTCGAGGCGGTTGCGCCCGCGTCGACGTTGCTCACCTCTGCGATGCGTGAACTTCGCGCGTCGATCCGCGGCCGTCAGCTCAGTGAGCTCGCGAGCGGCATCGGCGCGTCGACTGAAGAGACCATGAAGGTGTGCGGCACGCTGATGGCGCAGGGCCAGGTCGTGCGTCGCGGCCTCAAGTACTTCGTTGCATGAGGGACAGTCCGATGGATCCAATCCGCTACACGCTCAAAGAGACCGCCGACCTGCTCGGCATCACCACCAAGGCCCTCGCGGTCGCCTTGAAGAAAGACGAGTACACGCCTGAAGACGCGTGGGAACTGCGCGGCAAGCTGCAGCGCGAGCCACCTGCGCTGGGCACGCGCAAGCAGTTGTTCCTCAACTTCAAGGGCGGCACCGGCAAGACCTCGTTGTCCACCAGCTACGCCTGGCGCCTGGCCGAGATGGGCTACGGCGTGCTGCTCGTCGATCTCGACAGCCAGGGTCACGCGACCAAGTGCCTGGGCTTCGAAGGTGAAGACTTCGACCGCACGCTGCTCGACGTGCTGGTGAAGAAGACGCCCATCTCGCAGGTGGTGCAGAAGTCGCACTTGCCGAACCTCGACTTCGTGCCCTCGAACCTCACCATGTCGACGGTCGACCTCGCGCTGATGCCGATGTCCGGCCGCGAGTTCAAGCTCAAGAACGCGCTCAAGGAAATCGAAGCGCACTACGACTTCATCATCTTCGACGCGCCGCCTTCGTTCGGCCTGCTCAACCTCAACGCGCTGATGGCGGCCGACGATCTCATCGTTCCGGTGCTCGCCGACTTCCTCTCGTTTCACGGCCTCAAGCTGCTGTTCGAGACGGTCAACTCGCTCGAGGAGGATCTCGGGCACGTGCTCGATCACGTGTTCATCGTGGTCAACAGCTTCAACGCGACCTTCAAGCTGGCCAAGGAAGCACTCGAGGCGCTCAAGCAGCACTACCCCGAGTTCCTGATGCCTCAGGTGATTCGCCAGTGCACCCGCTTCGCCCAGGCCTCGAGCGCAGGCATGCCCATCTTCCGCTTCGACCGCGACAGCAAGGGTGCCAATGACGTGCAGAAGCTGATCGATGAAGTGCTCGGCCGGCTGCAGGTCTCCATCGCCGCGAAGGCCGCGGCCACCACGCAGGCCAGGAGCGCGTGAGTCACTTCAACACCTTTTCTGGAGGAACACCGATGAAGAAGGCATTCGACGCGAACGTGAGCCGGGCCAAGCCCCGCGTGCGGTTGGGCTCGCTGATGACCGAGAGCGCGCTCAGTGCCGCGACGGTGGAGTCGCTCGCGCAGCAGGTCGCCCATGAAGAGGCGCCGGTGATTCCTTCAGTGGAGTCGATGGACCTCGGCGCGGCGCTCAAGCTGCGTGCGCAGGCCCGCGCGGCGCGGAGCTCGGTCGCTGAGATGCTGCACGAAGCGATCGGTTCGCCCGGGGCCGATGAAGTCAGTGCGCGCCAGACGTGGTCGGCTCCAGTTCATGAGGAGCGTGCGTTCGTCGCCGAGCAGCCCCAGGCGTTCGTCGAGCCTGCGCCGCAGCCGCGTGCGTTCGTCGAGCCTGCGCCGCTCGCACACGCCGAGCCGCCGCCCGCCGTGACCGAGGTGCAGACCGCGCCGGCGCCGAACTTCGAGGCTGAGACCATCGAGCGCCGGGAGCGTCTGCGTGAGCGGCTCAAGGCCGTGCGCGAGAACCCGCGCCCCGAGCCGCTGCCCGACACCGTCGCCGAAGCGGGCGTGCTCGCCGTCGAGCGCATCTCGGCGCTGCAATCGGAGCTCACCAGGGCGCGCGCGATGAACCTGGCGCTCGCGCAGGATCTCGAGGCCGCGCGTCGTCAGGCCGAGCGTGCGACCGAAGAGGCCCGCCTGCGCATGGACGAGGCCAAGCGGCTTTCCAGCGAGATGAATGGGCGCGTGACGCTGCTCTCCGAGCTCGAGCGTGAGCTGGAGTCGCTCGAAGGTGAACGCAACGAGTCGCTGCTGGCCCTGCAGGAGTCGCGGCAGGTGCTTGAGCTGCGCGAGCGCGAGAAGCAAGAGCTGGTGGAACTCGTCGCGAAGAAGGACCAGGAGATCGACGACAGCCTCGCGGAAGAAGAGCGCCTGGCCGCTGAGCTGGAGACCGCGCAGGAGACCATGGGCGCGCTGCGTCGCAGCTCGGATGCACTCAAGGGTGAGCGCGATACGCTGGCCCGGCAGGTCTCTGAGCTGACGCGTGAACGGGCAGAGCTGCTGGAAGCGCGGAAGGCGCTCGAGGCCGTGCACCGCGCGTTGTCATCTGTCTCGATGCGCTGACCCCTGTCTCCCTCTCCCTTTGGGAGAGGGAGCTAAAACGTCTCAGTGACCCGCCGCTGCCAGCCACAATCCCCGGGCCGCATCGCGCGAAGCTTCGCAATCGACTCACCGACTGCCGAATTCGCAGCCTCCAGCGCCGCCTCGCAGCCGATCGCGTCCTGCGCCTCCTGCGCGCCCCCGAAGCGTTTCGACAATTCCCCAAACGTGCGAGTGAGCGCGGTCAGCGGCCTCGGCGCCTCGGCAACGAACCGATCCGTCACCCGCTGAAAGCGCTCCGTCGTCGCGTTCCACCGGGCGGTCGCCGTCTGCAGTTGCCGCACCGGCTTGAGCTCTTCCAGCGCATCACGCCGGGTCAGCGCATCACGAAGCGCCTGGTCATCGAGCGCCGCGACTTGCTCGCGCACCAACGTCGGCCGGCCCACGAACGCGTAGAGCACCGCGAGCAATCGCGTGGGCTCGGGGGCTTCCCGCTCTGAGGGTGCGATGCCGCGCACCATGTGCCCTGCCTCGAGCCAGTCACCTTCTGCCAGCGCCTTCGCCACGCCGCTCGAGTCGCCGAGCGTGCCGGGCCGGTACTTGAGATCGAGATCCGTCACCGCCGCCGCGCAGCTCGTACACCTTCCGCCCACCATCAACACCGTCACTGCGCCTGAGCTCGCGCGCACCTCGAGCAGCACGGGGGTGAACGCGTCGACGTGCAGCTTCAACTTCGCGGGCTTCTGACCCGGCGCGGTGGCGAGGAGTGTGTGTTCACCCTCGAGCAGTGAGGGGCCCGCCTCGGCGCCGTCGATGAAAAGGGCGACCGAGGGATCCACCACCAGCTGCAGCGGGGCCGCGGCTGACTCGGGCATCAACGGCGGTGGCCGCAGCGTGGTGTCTGGACAGCCCACGGAAACAGAGGCTTCGACCTTCGCTGGTTTGAACGTTCTGACCGCCAATGCGGAAGCGAGCGACAAGGCGATCACCGTGGCCAGTGCGATGAGCCAACGCATGCCGGCATCTTCACACAGCCCTCACCTGGACCCTCTCCCGAAGGGAGAGGGGACTACTTCTGCACGGCCTCGGTGCTCTTCCGCCAACCGTAGCCATCCGCGAGATCAGCTCGATCCTTCGCGTCAGCCCGCGCCAGGTGAAGCGGCCCCGCCACCGTACCGAACGGAATGCCCCGCCCGGTGATCGCCGCCGGGTGCTGCCTCAAGAATGCCTCCAACAACCGCAGCACCCCGGGCTCGTCTTGAGGCCCCACGTCGATCAACGCAGAATCTGCTCGGTCGAAGTCGTGCGGCGAGTTCGACACGTAGAGCGAGAAGCGCAGCTGATCAGCCCACTTGCTCGCGCACGCCTCGACCAACGCAGGCGCCGCCTCGTACGTCACCGGAAGGAACAACTTCGCGTAGCCATGCCCCACCACGCAGCCACCCTGGCCGCCGAAGAGTGAGAAACGATGCGGGTGCAGGTTCTCTCTGGCGCGCGGAAGCCGCAGCGCCACCACGTCGCCCGCCTTCGCGTCGGCCGGCACGTACTGCCCCGGCTCGTCGACGAACACGGTCAGCTTGCCGTCGCTCACGAACGCCCAGTCGAGCCCGGTGCGCACCAGTCGAAACGCCCAATCCCACCCCGTCGCGCCCTGCGTGCACGCGGTCATGTGCGAGACGAAGCCCGAGTCACCCGACGCGCGGTTGAGCTCGGGGCCTTCGCCCGGCCGCAGCTTGAAGCGGCGCGAATGAAACCAGCGCACCTTCGGGTCGGTCGAGGCGGCGGTCATCGCTTCACCTCGCCCCACAACACCGAGGGCCACTCTTTGGGTGAGCCCAGCATCTCCAGCGCGTGTTTCGAGACCCCCAGCGCGCGCGCGTCGAGCACCTGCTCGTAGTGCGTGATGCCGTACACCGAGATGAGCAGCGCCGTGCCGATCCACCGCACCACGCGCTCCTGAAAATCACCGTCGGGCTTGAAGCTCGGCTCTCGCGCGCGCGAGTACGCGGAGATCAGCTCGTGCGCGAAACCCTCGAGCACCGGCCGCCCCAGCACCTCGCTGCGATGTTCTGGCGCCAGCCAGCCCAACACGTAGTCCGACAACAGACTGCCGAGGTCGCGCGCGGGGTCGCCCCAGAAGGAGAGCTCCCAGTCGAGGAAGACCACCGAGGCGGGGCCCTTGTTCGCCTTGGACACGCGCAGCAGGTTGGCCTGGCGCAGGTCGCCGTGGAGCAGCGCGTTCTCGCTTTCCCTGAGCTGCTGCGCCGAGAGCGCCTGCAGCCCCACCATGGCCTGACCGTCGGCCTGAACCTTGGCGAAGAAGTCGATGCCTGCGCCCGAGAGGCGCGCGTAGAAATCAGGGCGCATGCGCAGGAAACACTCGAGCAGATCCGACTCGTCGCGAAACGCATCGGCCAGCGCGTAGTGCGAGCGGCCTTCTCGGCTCATGCGATGCAGAAAGCCGAGCGCGTTGCCCACCTGAGCGGCGAGCCCGTCGGGGTAGTCACCGGAGCGCCGGTGAAAGTGGTGGAGCGTCTCTCCGTTGGTGATCCACTCGAGCCCCAACAAACCGTGCGCGGGGTCGAACGCGAACACGTGCGGCAGGTGGAGCGGGCTGCGGGGTGCGCGCGACAACGGCTCGACACGCTCGAGCACGCTGCCTTCACGCAACACGCCCACGTTGCCGGGGCCGTCGGCGATCTTCACCAGCACGCGCTTCTTACCGGTGGCCGCCTTGCACACCACGGTGCGGTTCTTCGAAGGCGGTGGCGAGCTCACTGACGGGTCGCGCACGAGGCCCAACGCGGCCAGTCGACCATCCAGCTCAGCCTCAGTGAGGGGCGCGCGCATCGAAGGGAGCGCTTGTCTGCCGCGCGGAGGCTGTCACTGCAAGCATTCCCGCATCACCGATTCGCACCGGTGACACGCACTCACATCTCGGTGCTGGGGCGCTTCAGCTCGCTGACGGGCGCTTCGGCGTTCTCCAGGAAGTTGAAGTCAGCGGCGGCGGACTTCTCGGGAGCCTGCACAGGCACCGGAGCGGTCTCGACGACGGCAGGCGTCTCAGGCGTGGGCTCGGTCTCGACTGAGGGCGTGCGCGCGGGGCGGGCCAGGTTCTTCACGGCGGCCTTCGCCTTCAGCCTGGTGAGCGGGAAGAGCTCTTCGAGCACGCGGGGGGCGTCGGGAGCGGCCACCTTCGGCTGCACCACGGCGGCTACCGGAGCGGCGGCCTGCTCGGGCGCCTTCGTGGCCAGCATCACCACCACGCCGATGAGCGCGATGGCCGCGCCCACCACAGCGCCGAACACCGTCCACACCTTGCGGTTGTGGGCGTCGATCGCAGCGACCTCATCGGCCGACAGCGTCGTTGCCCCTTCGGCCAGCAGGTCAGCTGAGACGGAGAGCGAGTCGTTCATCACCACCGAGGTCGAAACCACCGGCTTCGCCTCGACCACGGCCATCGCGGCGAGCACTTCCGCACGAACCGCTTCGATCTCCAGCGTGGGAATACGCACCACGTCGGGCGCAGGCTCGCTCACTTCATCGAGCGTGTTCGCCTGAACGCGGAGCGGCGCTGCGGGCTCGAGCTCGAGCGAAGGCATCGGGTCGGTCGCGACCGGAAGCGTGGCGGGCGCAGCGAGCGCGAGCTGCACCTCGACCTGCACCCGCGGCATCTCGCGGGTCGGAGCGCGCATCGCCTCGAGCTGCTGCTTCATCAGCGCATCAGCCGCGGCGATGATTTCTGGCGGGAGCTTCACGGCCTGCAGCTCGGGCACGGTGGGCATCGAGTTCTGGCCAGGCACGTTTGCGAACGCCAGCGCCACTTCGAGCGACGAAGGACGCGCCGAGGCCTCGACCGCCACCATGCGCGACAACATCAAAGCCCAGCGCTCGGGCAACGACGCGGGTACGCGGGGCACCCACTGCCCCGAAGAGATGAGGTTCACCACGCCCAGCGTGGTGGGGGCCGTCGGCAACGGTGCGCCGGCTGACACGCAGAGGATGGCGCCCAGCGCGTAGACGTCACCTGCCTGGCTGGCGCCTTCACCGCGCGCGCGCTCAGGAGAGAGGTACGGCGCGGTCTTGGGCAGGTTCTGCATCAGCCGGTTCTCACCGCGGCGATCGCTCAGCCGATTGGCGATGACCAGCGGCATGTCCCACAGGCTCGCCTTGCCGCCTTCCACCATCAGCACCGAGTCGCGGCTCATTTCGCCGTGCACCACGCCCTGCGCGTGCACGGTGGCCAGCGCGTCAGACAGCTGCGCGGCCAGCTTGAGGAGGAGCCCATGGTCGAGGCGCTCTTCGCCCCGGGCCGACAACATCTCGCCGTCGGGAAAGTCGAGGGCCACGAAGGCTGAGGTGCCGACCTGGCCGGTCTGCAGAATGCGGGGCAGGGCGTGGTGGGCCGGGAGCTTCTCGCAGGCCTTCACCGCAGCGTCACCGTTGGCCTCGAGGGGAAGCCACCGCACCGCCAGGCGATCGCCCGAGACGGTGTCTTCGGCACAATCGAGGCGACCAATGCCGTCACAGCGCAGTGCCGCTCGGATACGGATGCGTGGGTCCAGCTCACCCATGATTTTGAGGCCCCTTTTTTCTCAGCGCGCCTCGACGATGGCTCCGAGAGACCCACCCCATACCACCCGTGCACCCGCTTGCACACCCCCTCCGAGCGCACCTGAAACCTGGAGGAGACGGGGGCCCCAGGCCGCACCATCGAAGCGGAGGACCTCGGTCGTGGTTCCCGTGACGAACGCGCCGTAGACCTCCTGAGGACCGCGGACGACGAGCGAGGTGAGGCCGGCTTTGGCGGTCAGCGAGGTCCACACGCCGGTGGCCGCGGTGAAACTGTAGAAGAGATTGTCGCCCGCGACGAAGGCGCCGCCGGGTGAGAGGCGCGCCGAGGTGAGGGGGCGGCCGGTCACCGGGAACGCCGGGGTCGCCGCCGCCCACGTGCCGTTCGACATGCGCAGGACGGTGCCGTCAGCGCCGGCGGCCACGGCCACGCCCGCGGCGCAGTCGACGGTCAGCAGATCCTTCGTGGTGGGCGAGGCGACCTGGGTGCCGGCGGTCGCGGTCACCCGGTAGATGACGCCGCCCGTGCCGACCGCCCAGCCTTCGGTGTCGGAGACCCGGCAGACCGCGTGGAAGACGGTGTTGCTGCGCGAGGTGACCGTGGTGAAGCCCGCGGCGGTGACACGAATGATGAGGCCCACGTTGCTCGTTCTGCTTGCGCCCACCATCAACACGCCGGTGCCGTTGCGCGCCTCGAGCCCCTTGATGGACCACGAGGAAGGCGGCCTTCGGAAGTCGAAGGTGCTCGCCGTGGGGCGCCGCACCACCAGGTCACCGAAGCGGCTGGCGAGCACGAGGGCGCCCGTGTCGTCGACCGACGCGCCGATGAAGTCTTCGCCCACGTCGAGCGCTTCGTTGGTGAGGACGCCGCGGCGGAAGACGTTGTTGACGTTCTGGGTGCGCCGCACCTCGGCCACCAGCACGCCGTTGGCTTCGTTGGGCGAGAGCGTCTCTTCACCGAAGTAGGTCTCGAGGATCTTCGTGGAGGAGACTCCCGCGCCGCGCGCCAGGCGGTAGAGGCCACCTTCGCCGATGGTGTTGGGGTCGGGGTCGCGCGACGAGGTGAGCACGAAGAGATCGCGGCCGATGGGCACGGCCTGCGCGGTGATGCCCACGATGCCGTCGCCTGCGAGCGCAGGGCTGGGGTTGACTGCCACGAAGGTCCCGAAGTTCGAGTGCGTGTCGAGGCTCAGGTCGGCGCTGCCCACCATCGCCAGCGAGGTCGCGTCGGAGGCCACGTCGAAGGCGCCGCCCACCGCGGTGAAGCCCGGCGCACCGACCTGGGTGTTCACCACGAAGTTCGGAGTGCCACCCCCAGTCCTGCGGTACGCCGTGCACTGCGAACGCACGCCCGCGCCACACGCGCCCACGATGCGCTCGCGAAGCGACTCGTCGAGGTAGGCGCCGCTGATGGTGTACGGCCCGGCGGCCATGGGCAAGGCGCCGTTGGTCCACACGCCGCCCATGATGCGCCACCAATCGCCGGTCTCCGAGGCGATGAGCACCTCGCCCACGTCACGGCCGCTGACGGCGACCAGGTTGGTGCTGCCCGCGCCGACGATCGTCACATCGACCACCTGGTTCATCGACGGGCGAACGGTGAGTACGGTGCGGCCTGCTCCGACAGCGTAGGCCACGGTGCCGCTCACGAAGGCCACCTTGTTGAGGTTGGTCAGGCGGGGCGAGGTCAGCTCGGTCCACATCGAGCCATCCCAGCGGGCGATCTTCCCGCCGTTGCCCACGGCCAGCGCCGAGTTGCCGGAAGAACCCGGCGCGATGTCGATGCCGTTGACGGCAAAGCGAAGCCGCGGCCCGGTCTGCGCAAAGGCGAGGCTCGCGGTGAGGCACTGGCCCAGCGCGCAGCCGTTGGGGCACGCGCTGTCACTCGAGGCGTAGGTGCACATGCCGGTGCCCGGCTCGCAGGTGCCGGGGTTGGTGAAGGTGCGGCGCGAGTCGCCCACGCAGGTGGCAGAAGGCGCAGTGGTGCACACCACGCCCATCGATTGACAGAGGTCGACGCCCTTGCAGAGGCCCGCTTCGCAGCCGTTGGGGCAAGCCGTGTCGGTGGTCACGTAGCTGCACGCACCGGTGGCGCAAGTGCCCGTCTGCGAAAACGTGCGCAGCGTGGTGGCGTCGGTGCAGGCGGCTTGTGGCGGGGTCACGCAGTCCACGCCGTCACACGCGTCGACGCAGGCGTCTTGCGCGCAGGTGGTGGTGCAGGTGCTGTCGACCGGCGCGTACTGGCACTGACCTGCGACGCAGCTGCCGGAGAACGTGCGCAGCGTGGTGCCGTTCACGCAGCCCGAGGCGGGCGGGGTGGTGCACACCACGCCGGTGCACGAGGTGTCGAGTGAGGCACGGCAGACGCCTTCGCGGCAGGTGAAGCCGCCGGGGCACACGTTGCCCACGTCGCAGCGGTAGCCTTCAGGGTCGATCTTGATGCTCGCGTCGCACCCCGTCAGGAGCAGCACGGTCATCAACAGCACGGACATCGACAGCGGTCGGGCGAAGCGGCTCATGGGGTCCCCGCGGGCTTCATGCCGGGCTCTGGCATGGAGAAGATGAACATGAGCGCGCCTCCAGCGACAGCGGCGCCCCCCAGTCCGTAGAGAAGATTCGCGCCCACGGCCTTGCCATTGGCTGCGTCGGCCAGGCCCTGCGCCTGCGAGAAGCTCTGCACCTTGTTCATGGAAGAAGCGGCGTCAGCCGAAGACGAGACACCCAGCGCGATGCCGCTGGCGAGCGCGGCGAGGCCCACGCCGAACACCACGTAGCTGGCGACGCGCAGCGTGCTGGGGCCCGGGCCCACCGCGGATTCGCCGCCTTTGGCCACGAGCTCAGCGGAGAGCGCAGACTCGAGCGGCACCATGGGTGGCGAGAGCGGCTCGAAGGAGATGGTGGTCGTCTTTCCGGTGCGAATCTGAACGGACATCGTCTTGATGCCGTTGGGAAACTCGGCGGTCACTTCGTAGTCGCCGGGCGGCAGGAAGCGGGCGACGGGCGGCTCGGGATAGCGCTGGCCGAGCAGGGTGACGGCGTTCGCGCGAGGCGCGTCGAACTCGAGAAAACCCAGGCCCTCGGTCTCGACGCGCGCGATGGTGGTGCCGACTTTTTCAGCGACCTCCAGCGTGTCAGGCGCCGACGGAGCCCTCCGCATGTAGAGGCGGTAATAGAAGGTGGTGTACGGCTCGTCGCCGAGCTTCTCGAAACACTTGGCCAGGTCGTAGGCCACCTCGGGCGTCACGCGAGCGCGATCCGCCTGTTTGAAGCTGGCGATGGCCGCGCCGAAGTCGCCTTTTTGAAAGTGCGCTTCACCGCGTTCGAAAGCGGCCTTGAAACGTTGAGCTTCGGTCTCGCCGGGCATCGGCGCGGCCAACACTGAGATGATGAGGACTGGTAACCACACGGATTGAGGCCCTCACTTCGCAGCTTGGTCAACGGACAACGGGCACCGCTCCCTGTACTCCAGCCGATGAGGGAGAAACAACCACCCTCGGCGCGGATGTAGGCAAGTGGGTGACAGTCGGGGCGACGTGGGGCGGTTTCATCTGCCGATTCTGGTCGGCGCGATGGACTTGAGTCTGACGGCGGTCAGCTTGCGGCACTTCGATTGTGAGACCGGCGCGGTGTGGTCGCCGGAGGGCACTGAAGAGCGTGGGCGTTCACTGTCCCGTCGATTGCTCGTCATGCGCAGGCCTCTCTCTTCGAGGCGAGGATATGAGGGTGAGGCCGGTGCTCCTTTTCAACCTGTGTCATCCCTGATGTCACGCGTGAGTTTGCCCGGTTCGGTGGACACCAAGTGTTGTTGTCACGCAGTCCGGACCATCCGAGCTGCTTCTTCCGTCGTCGTGCTGCCGTTTGTTC